>CAZRNL010000580.1:0-1931 GCA_964601395.1 uncultured Silicimonas sp.
ATGCCGCAAGACGTTCTCGACCTCTGGTTTCCCGACAATGGGTTTTGGGAAACCGCCGAAGGATACTCGGCTTGGCTGCGGCACCGCATGCAGGGCGGTATGGACCAGACGATTTGCGAGGATTTCGCCGACCTGACCATTGCCGCTGCCAGCGGCGAACTGGATCATTGGGCAGACAGCGCCGAGGGGCGCATTGCCTTGCTGATCGCGCTGGATCAATTTCCGCGATCCTTGTGGCGCGATACGCCTGCGGCCTATGCGCAGGACATAAGGGCGAACAGGCTGGTGATCGAGAGCGTTGCGAATGGTCACTTCGCGGCTGTGAAGCCATGGCAGAAGCTGTTCTACATGATCGCGCTTTATCATTGCGAGGGCCCCGATCATCTTGAGCGTCTGGCGCTTGGCGCAGAGCTGACCGAAGCGATCATTGCCGAGTTGCCCACACATCTGGCCTACAGCGCCGACCTCCTGCGGGCGCAAAACGCCCGTGGACGCGCCATCATCGAGCAGTTCGGGCGGCACCCGCATCGCAACGCCCACTTTGGACGCATCTCTACCGCCGCAGAAGAGGCCTATATCGCCGCAGGGGATTTCCCCCATGTGCAAAAGCGAGTTGACGGAGTGACCTGACGGACGCGGGCAAGTCTTCCGTTTTACCGGTCTCAAACCTCTCAAAGCTGACGTTGGAGCAATGGCAGCGAATTGACGCTTCGTCCCGCGCAACAGCCCTCAACACTGAACCAGGCGAACGGCCGCTTCCAGCTTTTCCATTGCCCTCTTGGCGAACCTGCTGACCGCAGCGCGGCCTAGCACTCGCCCTACTCCGCCACCACCGCCATGCACTCGATCTCGACCTTCATCCTCGGATCGACGAGGGCCGAGACCTCGACCAGCGTCGACGCCGGACGATGCGGACCGAAATAGGCGATGCGTGCCGGATTGATCGCCGCACGCTCCGAGATGTCGGTCATGAAAACCTGCACCTTCGTGACCGTGTGTGGAGCACCGCCGGCAGCCCTGAGACAGGCATCCATCGCAGCCAGCGCGATATCGAACTGTGCGACTGTATCTTCCGGAATGTGTCCGTCTGCCGTCTGACCGACGATACCCGAGACCCAGATCAGTTGCCCGGCCCTGACCGCGTGGCAATAATGGCTGACGGGCGCCATCTGGTCGTCCAGCAGGATGCGCTCAATGTCCATTCCGTTCCTCCCGACGCCGCTGCCGAACCGCGAGGTTTTCGCGGTGCAGCGTGTAAAGTCCCGTGGCGATGATGATCGACGCCCCGACCCAGGTCCAGAAGTCGGGCAACTGGTGGAACACCAGCCAGCCGTAGAAGGTACCCCAGATCATGAGCGAGTACTGGACCGGCGCCACGACCACCGCAAGGGCGACCTCAAGCGCCTTTATGACGAACACTTCCCCGACCGCGGCCAGCAGGGCCATACCGACCAGGATCAACGCCTGACTGCCGGTCGGCGTCTGCCAGATGAAGGGAAGCGGAATGGTCAGGATGGCAGAGCCCACCAGTGCGGTGTAGACGATCGTTGTCCCGGTCCTGTCGGTATCGGACAGCGCCCGGCTGATGATCTGGCGGACGGCAAAGAGAAAAGCCGCCAGCACCACCAGTGCACCCGCCGGATGGATGGCGCCCATGCCCGGCCTGAGAACGATCAACGTTCCGATGAAGCCGAGGATGACGGCCGCCCAGCGCCTCATGCCGACAGGTTCGCGCAGGATCATCGCACCCATGAGCGTGACCATGAAGGGGGCCACGAAACTGATCGCCACCGCGTCGGCAAGCGGCACGAAGCTGACCGCGAAGATGAACAGCGACGCCGAACCGGCGGCAACAGCGCCCCGCAGGATCTGCAGTTTCGGATGCGCCGTGACAAGAATCGCGCGACCCCGCATCGCGATCAGAAAGATCG
>CAZRNL010000581.1:0-1919 GCA_964601395.1 uncultured Silicimonas sp.
CCATCGATATCGCACTGGTAGCCGCGCATCGAGTACGCGTTGTCGGGCGTGACGGGGTCCGGGATGACCATGCTCCGGTAGTTGATGCCGCTGTTGCCCCGATCCGTGATCCGGTACTCCAGCTTCAGCTCGAAGTCCGCCGGCCTGCCGCCCTGCCAGATGATGAAGGTATTGCTTTTGACGAGCGTCTCCGGCGTGATTTCGCCGACGAGCGCGCCATTTTCCACGCGCCAGTGGGTATCGTTCCCTTCCCACCCGTCGAGGTCGCGGCCGTTAAAAATGGAGACAAAGCCCGGCTCGTCGCCGGCGACGGCTTCGGGACGGTCACTTTGTTTTGGGATAAAGGGTTCGGCCTGGCCGAAGGCCTCGGTCGAAAGCAGGAAAAGGGTCGCGAGGAGCAGGGAGCGTTTCATAGCGGCGCGGAGATCGGGGGGGATCGATTGGTATAAGGTCGACTATTGCCTGGATGGGAGCAATATGTAGGCGATGGACTTCAACCAGCGTAGTTTCCCCCGGGCACGGCGCCCGCCTCCGGGCAGCACCCGAAACCGCAAACCGCGACTCTATTTATGACCGAACTCCATTGCCAGGGCATCATCTTCGACCTCGACGGTGTGTTGATCGATTCCGATGTGGTGTCCAATCGCCACTGGAAGCGCTGGGCCGATTTAAACCAGGTTTCGTTCGAGCACATCGCCGCCATTCATCACGGCCTGCCCCCCGTCCGAACCGTGGCCGCGGTGTCGAAGGTGTTCGAGGAATGGGCAGCGCACGACATGGAGGACCTCCGCGTGTACGACGGCGCCCATGCGCTGCTGGCCGGCTTGCCGGTGGGTCGCTGGGGCATCGCCACCAGTTCATTCAGGACGCTGACCCTGTCCCGTCTCGCCTTCCTCGGCCTGCCCGTGCCCGAGGCGCTGGTGACGGTGAACGACGTAAGAAACGGCAAGCCCGCGCCCGACCCGTACCTGCTGGCGGCCGAGAAACTCGGTCTATCTCCGGCCGACTGCCTAGTGATCGAAGACGCGCCGGCGGGGATCCGCGCGGCAAAGACCGCCGGCGCACGAGTGATTGCCGTGAAGACGACGAACCCGGTATCGGCGCTGGGGGAGGCGGATTATGTGGTGGGTCGGTTGATGGATATCGCCGTGGCGTTGCATCCAGGCGGGTTCAGGGTTTCGATGGGGGTGCTGGAGCGGGGGTGACGCCTGCTTGCAGAACGCAAAAACCCGAAGGGTCTCCAAGACCCTTCGGGTTTCGCGCACTACGCGAAACTCATCGCGTACCTAGGATCGTCGTCAAAAACAACCTCCGGATGCTTGGCAGCTAACTTCAGCAGCTTCTCGGCCGCCGCATCGGGGCTTCTACGTCCCTGCTCCCAGCCTTGCAACGTTGCGAGCGGGATGGACAGCATTTCGGCGAAACCATCCTGTGACTGATTCAACGTCTCTCGAATCACTCGAATGTGTTCACCAATGGTGCGAGGACTGGCATCGGCGATGGCCTGGATCATGGTTTTTGCGGCCATGGTCAGACTCCATACTTCCTTTCCACCTTCTTCGATTCGGATCAGCACCTTGCCGTGGTAAATGTGCTTTCGTGCGGGGGCTTCTTGCTCACGCTCGATCTCAATCATCTGACGAACGCTCTCTTTGAGGCCTTCGAAGTCTGTCGTGTTCATGGGAGTGACGTTGGGCGGTGGTTGTAGGATGTTCTCTCGTATCAGCTCAAGGTCGTTTCGAATACTCAAACTCTTTAAACAGTTCAATCAGACCGGCCAGCTCTTTGAGCTGACTTTTGGTCAGATCGCTTTTTTCGTTTTTTGCATAGATATCGAGAAGAAAAATGCGGTCCTTCTGCTCGATGTAGAAGTAGATCACGCGTAGTCCACGGGAAGCGCCACGATCGTTCGACTTAAG
>CAZRNL010000582.1:0-1913 GCA_964601395.1 uncultured Silicimonas sp.
TGGAGAAGCGCGCCAAGGGCCGCCGACGCCAGCCCCTTGCCAAGTGAAGAGACCACACCGCCGGTGATGAACACGTACCTTGCCATGCGTCGGAGTCCCCCGTGGGTTTATGCTTTTGGCTGCCGATTCCGTGGTCCGGAATTCGCAGCATCACGGGATTTGACGCTTAAGGGATTCGCAGAGGTTTGCCAAGCGGCTACCGCTAGATATTGCGGCAAAGTTGCAATTTAACCAAGGTCTTGTGTAATCGTGGGGTCACTTCGGGTATGCGGTTCCCCGTTGGGGGAAACCGCCAGACCGATCTCAGTCCGCCCGCGGAAGGTCCAGACCGCCGCCCGTGCCGCCGGGAACAGGAGGCAGAAGAGCGTCGCCCGAAGGCAGCGCGGGGGTATCACCGCCCGACCGCGACGGCGCGTCAATGCCGATCTGGTCGAGGACCGACGAGTTCGCCGATTTCTCGGCCGCGAGGATGGTCAGCGTCAGGGATGTGACGATAAAACATATCGCGAGAAGCCATGTCACCTTGCCAAGCGCCGTTGCGGCGCCACGGCTGGAGACCAGCCCGCCGCCACCGCCGCCGCCGCCCAGACCCAGACCACCGCCTTCGGAGCGCTGCAGCAGCACCACGCCGATCAGGGCGACTGCGAGAAGCAGGTGGATGATGAGAATGACGTTTTCCATTGCGGCCTTCGGGTCCCGTTCGGTGAACGGGGGGTATGTATTCGGAAAGGTCAGGCTTCGCAAGGGCGGGGGTGGTCAAGAGATCTCGCGAATGTTCCAGCGGTCACGAAACCGCTGGCCGGTGTCGATCAGGAAGTTCTCGAAGACTTTCAGTTTGCGCGGACGGAGCCGGCCAGGTGGCAGGACGAGACGGGCGTCGAAGGCGGGCGGGCGCCAGTCGTCCAGCACGGGGACCAGTTTGCCGGACGTGACTTCACGGTAGACCAGATAGCTTGCGATCTGGATGAGACCCAGCCCGCCCACTGCGGCGACCACGGCGGCATCCGCGTTCTCAAGTGCAAGCGAACCCGCCGGTGTGATGCGCAGTACTTCCCGAGAATTTCCGAAGGACCAGTCGGACCTGCGGTCCGTCGCAGACGACAGAATGCCGATGCAGTCATGGCCTGCGAGATCGGAGGGTGCTTTCGGAATGCCGCGGCGGGAGAGGTAGTCGGGCGCCCCCAGCGTCAGCAGCGGAATATGCGCCACGGTGCGAGAGACCAGTCTGCTATCAGGCAGATCGCCGACGAAGATTGCGGCGTCCAGCCGGTCGCCCACGAAGTCGGGGACCGTGTTCCTCGACAGGAGGTCCAGCGTGATCCTTGGGTGATCCGCAAAGAAGCGCGGCAGGTCGGGGGCAATGACAAGCCGGAGAAGTCCCGGCGGAACCTGAATCCTCAGGTGCCCCGCCGCGGCCTTTTCCGCGGCACCCACTTCGTCTTCGAGCGCTTCTATTTCGGTGAGTATCGTGCGGGCGCGTTCGGCGTACAGCGCGCCTTCGTCGGTCAGTCGTGCCGCGCGCGTGTTCCGTTCAAGGAGGCGGACACCGAGGTAGGATTCGAGCTCGGCCAGAATCGTGCTGGCCATGCCGCGCGAGTACCCGAGATCCTTGCTTGCCGCCGTCAGGCTGCCCAGTTCCGCGACCCTTATGAAGACCCGCATCGCCCTGATCTGATTCATGCCACTGTCCGAAAAAAGCGGAGACTGAAACCGAGTATCGGACCGTTTCGGGGAAATGAAAATCGGCTAAATGGCCGATCATCGCAGCCCGGTGATTGGGCTGTCCCTCTGAAGAAAGCGAAATCCATGAACGTGAAACCTGAATTCGCGACCGGCTCGGTCGCGATCGAAGACGATTTTTACTATGCAGTCCACAAAGGCATCCGGTTGGCCAATGCGCGCCTGCTGATCCG
>CAZRNL010000583.1:0-1910 GCA_964601395.1 uncultured Silicimonas sp.
CCTGGAGACGACCGACAACCCGAAGGTCACGCAGCAGAATCGCCAGGATGCGGCGGATATGCTGGGCGAGGAGGAGGCGAATAAGCGTGTCTGGGGCACGACCGCTGCTGTGTCGGGAGCCCTCGTCTACGGCAAGCATTTCAGCCGGGACCGGCATGTGCTTACCGAGCGCATTGAGCCATCACCGCAAGCGAACCTGGTCGTTGGGTGGGATCCGGGCTTTGCCCATGAGTTCGGCCTGGTCTGCGGCTTCATTGAGCCGGACAAGCCGAATCGCATCGTCGTGGATCGCTGTTACCACGCCGCGCGCAAGACGTTGGACTACCAGGTCAACTGCCTCCTGGAATGGCTGGATGGACGCGCCCTAGAGGCCGTGGTCTACGACTCAACGGGAGCCACCAAGTCCGACTATTCCAAGGGAGAGAAGGTCTTCGTCCAGTTCCAGACCGCCCTGGAGCAGGCCGGTGTCAAAGTGCGCCGGGGCTTCCTGCCGGGCCGCAACGTCTACAAGGACACCGTGCCCCTCGTCTGGCGCTATCTCGACCCCGATACCGGAAATCCCAACGCCGACCCCCTCCTGGCGATCAACAAAGAGACGAAGGACACGCCCGGCACGGAATGGCTGGTCAACCAGTTCTATTCGTACCGCTTCAAGGTCGGCGCGAATCCGAAGCTCCAGGCGCAGTCCATCCACCGGGTGAACGATGAGGGTGTGGACTGCGTGCGGTATCTGATCAGCCGCCAGTTGCGTTGGGTCAGCCGACCGCCGAACATCAAGCGTCACCAACCGATGGTCCACACGGCGATCCCTTTCCGCCGCTCGGTGGCTGTCTCAGACCCGCTTGCCGATGACCCCACCCTGGACGCCGAGACGCGGCGACACCGGGCCATGCTGCGGGAATCGGCTGCCCTCATGCGGACGCACACGACGGGGCCGAGGCGCATGGGGAGCCGGTACGTCAGGGGGCTGTAGGCCTCATGCGCGATTGACATGGGCGAGCCGACAACCTAGGCTTGCCACGCATGAACCCGGCAATCTACCCCGGCTTGGGGCGTGGTCGTCAAGCGCTCACGGGCACGACTGCCGTTGATGGGTCATTCGTCGGCCTCATTCTCGACTGCGCCGGAACCTTCTCGCTCAACCTTGCATCCGCTGCAACGTTAGGCCCATCATTCCAGTGCGCAGTCTACGTCACGTCCGGCACGGTCACGATTGACGCGGACGGCGCCGAAACCATCCAGTCCCCCTCCGGCGCTGCCGGCACCTTCGCCGTCACCGCCGGCCAAGGCGTCTGGCTGACCTGTAATGGCGCCGGCTTCCAGATCGCGCTCGGCATCGGCCTTGCTCCGTCACCATCCGCGACCATCACCACCGACACGATCCAGGCCACGACCTCTGCGGGGATCATTTTCCGCAATAGCTCCGGAACCCAGACGCTCTCCCTCGGCGTTGGGCCATCAACGACGGCAACCTTCGCGGGCGCGGTCACAGTCCCCAACGGCACCGCAGCTGCCCCTGGGATTCGCCTGACGAGCGAAGCGCATGGGCTTTATCGCGGGTCGTCGACAATCCTCGGATTTGCAGTTGCCGGAAATGCCGCAGCGACCCTCGCCTACTCCAGCACCGTCACGCTCTCGCTGGGCGGCGCAGTGGCCGCAAATATTAGCATGGATGGACCGGCTGCCAGCCAACCGGGCTTCTTTATTCGATCGGGCGGCAATCTCCGCTGGGTTTTCCGGACGGACGCAGTGGCCGAGTCTGGCTCGGACGCCGGGGCCGCGTTCCAACTCAACGCACGCACTGACGCTGGCGGAAATATTGACGTTCCATTGGAAATCACCCGCGCTGCCGGGGGCGCGATCACCCTGGCCCGCCCGACATCGATCACTGGCAACCTCACGCTGTCCAG
>CAZRNL010000584.1:0-1908 GCA_964601395.1 uncultured Silicimonas sp.
CCGAGTGCAGGATGTCCATCGCGTCGATCACAAGGCCGATGTCGGAGGCGTTCTTGCCGACGGTGTTGGCGGTCTCCTGGTGCGCCACGAGCCCGAGGTCACGCACCGCCTTGGCCCAGGTGTTTAGCCGGGCCGAACCCCAGTCGCCATAGACTCGGCGCAACGCAGGCTCGCCAAAAGAAGTGATTTCCTTCAGGATCGAGCCCGCATACTTCGCCGGGATATTGTCGGCGTCGATCAGGACGGCGTAGAGGGGTCTGTCGCGCTCCGCCATTATTTCGGCAGTTCGTCGGCGGTCCTGATGACCTTGCCCAGTAGCCCGTAGTCGATCGCGTCTTTCGTGTTCAGCCAGAAGTCGCGCTCGGTGTCATGGGCGACCTTTTCGGGTTTCTGGCCGGTGGCCTCGGCGAAAAGGTTATGGAATCGCTCTCGCATGATGCGGATCTGTTCGGCCTGAATCCACATGTCGGATGCCGTACCACCGATGCCGCCTCGCGGTTCGTGCAGCAGGAAACGGGTGTTGGGCAGGCAAAAGCGGTTCTTCTTCTGTGCGCCGACGAAGATCAGAGCACCTGCGGAGGCCACCCAGCCCGAGCCGATGGTGCGGACTTCGGGTTTGATGAACTTGATCATGTCATGGACCATGTCGCCGGATTCGACGTGGCCGCCGGGCGACGAGATGAAGATGTTGATCGGCTTGTCCGAATCCTCGGCAAGCGCGATCAGCTGAGTTGTGATCCGGTGCGCGAGCTTGTCGTTGATCTCACCCGTGATGATGACATTCCGGGACTTGAAGAACAGTTCGGCTCCCTTGCCGCCCATGTCTTTCTTGTTGTCGTCATCGTCGTTTTTCTTCTCGGCCATGTGGCGCTCCGCTCGTTATTCGGGGTTTTGGGGAATGTCGTGCCTGACGGCGGGAAAGGCAAGGGTCGGTCAGGACAGAAAGCGGTGCATGGTGAACGCGTCGGTAAACGACCCGTCCGGCAGGCGGAAGGCGCGGGGGATGCGGCCGATGATATCGAAGCCGGCCTTCTGCCAGGTCGCCACGGCGCGGGTGTTGGAGGCGAGGACGAAGTTGAACTGCATGGCCTCGAAGCCCAGCCGTCTGGCCTCGGTCAGCGAATGCGCCAGCATCAAGCGCGCCACGCCCCGGCCTTCGGCGCCCCGTGCGGTAATGTAACCGCAGTTGCAGACGTGGGATCCGCCGCCCTGCTGGTTGCGGCGGATGTAAAAAGTTCCGTGCGCTTTCGCATCCTCCGCGATATAGGCGTGTTCCGCAGTCCAGTAGGCCAGCGCCGCCTCGCGGGAAATGTTCGGGTCGATGGCATAGGTGTCGGCAGCGCGGAAGACGGGCTCGAGCATCGACCAGAGGGCTTCGTGATCGTCAGGTGTGGCGGGGCGAACGGTCAGCCCGGACAAAGAGCGTCACCTGACAGCGCCTGGGCGTAGGTTTCAGCTTCGGCGCGGTCAGTCAGCGGAAGGATAATGACCGCATTCTCGATCTTCTCCTGGACCACGGGTCGAGCAAGCTCGCGTCCGCAGACGGTAATGACGATGACCTGACCGACAAGGCGCTCGGTCATGTCGGCGAAACGCGCGGAGTCGACAGCCTTCAGCGCGATGAGAAGCATGGCTCTGCCGTCCTGCATATCGTCGACGGCTACCTCGTCGAGGTCGTCCGCCGTCAGTTCAATCCGTTCGCTGCCGCCTTCGATGACGAGTTCATTTGCATGGCTCGGCCCGGCCCACAGCAAGCCCAGTACCGCGACACCAGAAATCATGGACATCAAAACCCGTCCTGTGCCCCACCTGCCTTGGTGCAGATATATCAATACACCACCACCGAGCGGATCGACTCGCCCGCGTGCATCAGATCAAAGCCCTTGTTGATGTCGTCGAGCGTCAGGG
>CAZRNL010000585.1:0-1905 GCA_964601395.1 uncultured Silicimonas sp.
GTGAACTGTCTGGCCCTCGACCTCTACCGTCTTGGCGTCGAGATTTACCGAAACCTTGCCGGTATGGATCAGCGACTGAGCATGACCCTTCGAGCGGCGGATGATTGCGTGGATACGGGCAACCAGTTCTTCGCGGTGAAAGGGCTTGGTCAGGTAATCGTCGGCCCCGAACCCGAATCCCTTGATCTTGCTTTCAGTGTCGTCTGAGCCCGTCAGGATCAGGATCGGCGTTTCGACCCGTGCCAGCCGCAATTGCCGCAGAACCTCATGCCCATCCATGTCCGGCAGGGCCAGATCGAGAAGAATGAGGTCATAGTCGTAGAGCTTGGCCAGATCGATCCCTTCCTCCCCCAGATCGGTTGCATAGACGTTCAGATTCGCGTGGCTAAGCATCAATTCGATGCTTCGCGATGTGGTGGGATCGTCTTCAACCAAGAGTACGCGCATTTCATCTCTCCGAAGGCTTATTGAGTCCGCTTCACTCTTTACCTCAATTAGTTAACTTCCCGTTAGCGTTCGTGATACATAACAATGCACGTTAAGGTTGTCTATATCTCTGTAAAATTGTCGCTTTCAACGCTGCGACGCCGTGTTGCTCAACTGCCGATTGCCAGCCGCCCAGTTCTTCCTCGGACAAGTCATAGCGTGCCAGCGCGTCGTCCCGGCTCAGGAGCCCGGCCTCGATCGCACGCACCACGCAGGCCTTTCGACTGGCCACCCAACGGCGGGTACCGGGTTCCGGCAGGTCTGCCCTGGTGATGACAGTGCCATCCGGCAGTGTCACCGCACGGGGCCCGTCCACTTTCTTGAGATACATCGCACTTCACGCAGCTTCGGATTGTCTGAACCGATCAATGCCGCGTGGGTCTTAAGCTTGGGTGAAGGCGGGGCTTGTGAGTGTGCCGGATTTTCTTATATTTCGACCTACTTCCAACTTCAGACAAGTGAACACTCATGGCGCTCGATAGCAGCGACAGCCTCAATTCCCTCGGTTTTCCGAAGCCACCTTCGGAGACGCGCGTTGTGGTGGCTATGTCGGGGGGCGTGGATTCGTCCGTCGTCGCGGCCGAACTGGCACGCGAAGGCTACGATGTGATCGGCGTCACTCTACAACTCTACGACCACGGCGCGGCGCTGAGAAAGAAGGGCGCCTGCTGCGCCGGAATAGACATCCACGATGCGCGCCGGGTCGCAGAGGACATGGGCTTTCCGCACTATGTCCTCGACTACGAGAACATCTTCCGCGACGCGGTGATCGACGACTTCGCCGACAGCTATTTGGCTGGAGCGACGCCGGTGCCTTGTATCCGTTGCAATGAGCGTGTGAAGTTCAAGGATCTGCTCGCTACGGCCCGCGATCTCGACGCCGACTGCATGGCGACAGGGCACTATATACAAAGGAAAATCGGACACTTGGGTCCGGAACTTCACGCTGCTGCAGATGCCGCACGCGATCAGTCCTATTTCCTGTTCTCGACGACGCCCGAGCAACTTTCGTTCCTCCGTTTTCCCCTTGGACACCTGAAATCCAAGGCCGAAACGCGTGCTCTGGCCGCAGCGCATGGACTTGTGGTGGCCGACAAGCCCGACAGCCAGGATATCTGTTTCGTGCCGGACGGAAACTATGCGGCGGTGATCGAGAAACTCCGGCCCGGCGCTGCCGATCCGGGCGAAATCGTCCATGTCGACGGACGCGTTCTGGGCGAGCACGGCGGTGTCATTCATTACACCATCGGCCAGCGCCGCGGCCTCGGTATCGGCGGGCTGGAAGAGCCACTCTATGTCGTCCGGCTGGATGTCGAAACCCGCCGCGTCGTGGTCGGCCCGAAAGAGTTGCTGGCGACCCGGACGGTGCCGCTGCGCGAGGTGAACTGGCTGGGCGATGCGGCTTTCGAGAGTTCGGCG
>CAZRNL010000586.1:0-1900 GCA_964601395.1 uncultured Silicimonas sp.
TCCAGCGCGATGAAGTAGAATGAGGATCCGATCCAGGCGATTGCGGTGATGACGTGCAGCCAGCGGACCCCGAATTCGGCCCAGGACCAGAGAACGGCAAGATCGTACATATCAGCTTCCCCGGTAGGTCGAATAAGCGAAGGGTGAAAGAAGGAGCGGGACGTGGTAGTGCGCCGCTTCGCTCATGCCGAAACGGATCGGGACCTGATCCAGAAAGAGCGGCTCGGTCCCGGCCTGTCCGGTCGCCTTGAGATAGTCGCCAGCGAAGAACACCAACTCGTAGGTGCCAGTCTTGAACTCGCTTTCCGGCATGATCGGTGCATCGGTGCGACCGTCGGAGTTGGTGACGACTTCGGCGATCTTGCGGCGGCTGTCCTCCGTCACGGAGTAAAGCGCAATGGACACGCCTTCAGCGGGACAGCCGCGCGCCGTGTCGAGAACGTGGGTGGTCAGCCAGCCTGCCATGTCGCTTTCCTTCGATTCGCTTTCAAACAGGGTATGACGCTTTGCATTATTCTGGTATTCCTGCAAATACCAAGCTGCATCAAAAATGTCCGAAGAATGTCATATCTCGAGAATATCCGCACATTCGTCCGTGTCTACGAGCTTGGCAGCATGTCTGCGGCAGGGCGCGATCTGAGAATTTCGCCCGCCGTGACGTCCGCGCGAATCTCGCAACTCGAGGAGTATCTCGGCGTCCGGTTGTTCCAGCGGACAACGCGGAACCTGTCGCCGACGGAACAGGGGCGCGCCTTCTATCCGGGGGCGTGCGAAGTGCTGGAAGCGATCGATTCCGCCGAAGCACAGGTGATGGAGTTGACCGAGACGCCGCGTGGTTCTCTTTTTGTCGGCGCGCCACTTGGAGTGGGGCGTCGCCTGATCGCGCCGGAAGTCCCCGAATTCCTGGCCGGATACCCCGGCCTTCAGGTTCGCCTGAGACTGACGGACAGGAAGGTCGATCTGACCGGAGAGGGATTGGACCTGGCCTTCTTCCTTGGTCAACCAGAGGACAGCACGCTGCGAATGCGCAAGATCGCCGATGTCGAACGTGTCCTGTGCGCTGCGCCGGACTACATCGCTCGAATGGGGATGCCAAACGATGGCGAGGCGATCGTGCGCGACGGCCACGAATGCCTGATCCTGCGCTTTCCGGGAGCAACAGAGTTCCAATGGCCGCTCAGGACGCCGGATGGGGTGAGGCGGTTCAGGGTATCGGGTCGTTACGAATGCGATGATGGCGACGTGCTGACGGATTGGGCCCTGTCCGGTGCCGGGATCGCGCTGAAGCCTGTCTTCGAGGTCGCCGATCACCTTGGCGCTGGTCGTCTTGTGCCTGTCGCCGTCGCCACGCCACCCGTTCCCGTACAGATGGCCTGCCTTTACGCGCATCGGCGCGGCCAGGACCCGAAAACACGGCTCTTCATGGACTTCGTTTCGGAACGGATCGCCAAGACCGTTGCTTTTCAGCGCCAGGGTTTCGACCCTGCGTGAAGCTCTTTCAAAAACTAACTGATAATCGCGGCGCATTCTTCGTGTATTGCATAAGGCGTGCGCGCCTTCCGAGGCGTGTCCTGACGTGCACCGACAGAGCTAGAGGGAGGAAGCAATGTCTTATTCATCCATAGGGACCGCCGAACAGCTTCGCGATCCGGATTACACACCACCGCTGATGAAGGCGGTTCCACTGGGAATTCAACACGTGCTGGCGATGTTCGTCTCGAACGTAACGCCGGCGATCATCGTTGCGGGGGCCGCGGGCTTCGGCTTCGGATCGAATTCGCCCGATTTTCCGGAATTGCTTTACCTCATCCAGATGTCGATGCTTTTCGCCGGTATCGCGACGCTGTTCCAGACCATCGGCTTCGGCCCGGTCGGCGCGCGTCTTCCGGTGGTGCAGGGC
>CAZRNL010000587.1:0-1458 GCA_964601395.1 uncultured Silicimonas sp.
GCGGAACTCGGCGAGCTCGAGATCGCGCTGACGGACGGCCGGCGGGTGCGCCTGGACCAGGTCGCCACGGTCGCCGACTCGATCGCCGAGCGGCGATCGGCAGCGCTGCTGAACGGTCGGCCGGTGGTCGGCTTCGAGGTCAGCCGCAGTCGCGGCGCGAGCGAAGTGAGCGTCGCCGAAGGCGTCCGTGCCCGACTGAAGGAGCTCGAGGCGGCGCACCCGGGCATCACGGTCACCGAAGCGTTCAACTTCGTCGATCCGGTCGAGAGCAGCTACGTCGGCTCGATGAACCTGCTCTACGAGGGCGCCATCCTGGCGATCGTGGTCGGGTTCCTGTTCCTGCGCGACTGGCGCGCGACCTTCGTCGCGGCGGTGGCGCTGCCGCTGTCGATACTGCCGACGTTCGCGGCGATGTACTTCATGGGCTTCTCCATCAACGTCGTCACGCTGCTGGCGCTGTCGCTGGTGGTCGGCATCCTGGTGGACGACGCGATCGTCGAGATCGAGAACATCGTCCGTCACCTGGGCATGGGCAAATCGCCGAAGCAGGCGGCGATGGAGGCCGTGGAGGAGATCGGCCTCGCGGTGGTCGCGACGACGGCGACGCTGGTCGCCGTCTTCCTGCCGACCGCGTTCATGACCGGCGTCGCCGGCCTCTTCTTCAAGCAGTTCGGCTGGACCGCGGCGATCGCGGTCTTCGCGTCGCTGGTGGTCGCGCGGCTGCTGACGCCGATGATGGCCGCCTACCTGTTGAAGCCGGCGGAATACGAGCCCGAGGACAGCGCGCTGATGACCAGGTACCTTGGCTGGGTCCGCGCGTGCCTGCGGCACCGCTGGCTCACGGCCTTCGCGGCAGCGGCGTTCTTCGTCGGGTCGCTGATGCTGGTCCCGCTGCTTCCCACCGGCTTCATTCCGCCGGACGACCTCGCGCAGACCCAGGTCACCGTCGAACTGCCCCCGGGAAGCACGTTCGAGCAGACGATGCGGATCGCCGAGCGGACGCGGCTCAGTCTGATGGAGGATACGGGGGCGGCTGTGTCGGCTCTCGAGAGAAGCTACAGACTCCAGAATACCATCCTTGAGACATCCAGCGTCTTTGTCAGAGCGACCGCGAACAGTTCTGATGCGGCCATAGAGACTATGCTCGCGCGAATCGGAGAAGAGTTCGAGGTGGACCGGTGCTTCATGTACGTGTTCCCCGATGGAGGCAGTATCCTCCGGCATGCACACGAATGGCGCGCTGATAGCATCGCGCCGGCAACAGGGTTTGGAGAACTTCGGACGGATGACTTCCCGTGGACCAGCGGCAGTCTCTCTTCAGCCGGTTTCATCCATGTACCTGATGTGAGGTCTCTGCCGCCTGAGGCTGCCGCCGAGAAGGCGTATGCAGAGTCACAAGGTGCCCAGTCGTACACAGTCCTCCTGATACGGAGCGGGGAGAGGGTGTGGGGTACGATC
>CAZRNL010000587.1:1468-1897 GCA_964601395.1 uncultured Silicimonas sp.
AGAAATCGATAGCCTGAAGACGCTGGCGAACCTCCTTGGCGATCTGATGCTGAAGCTGGATAACGAGACGAAGATTGCTCAGCAGACCGCGCTGCAGAATACCTTGATGGATATTTCCAACAACTTTATCAATGTTCCGTTGGACCGAACCGACGGAGCGATAGAGGGAGCGCTTTGCAAGCTGGGGCTTTTTGCGAACGCCGACAGGTCCTATGTATTCGAGTACGACTATCAGAACCGCGTAGCACAGAATACCTACGAGTGGTGCCGGGACGGAATTGCACCTCAGATCGATCATCTCCAGAATGTGCCTATGGATGCCATACCTGACTGGGTAGATGCCCACATGGCGGGCCGCATCATGCACGTTCCGGATGTTATGGCTCTTGATCCGGAATACGGTTTGCGGCAGGTACTGGAGCCTCAGGG
>CAZRNL010000588.1:0-1895 GCA_964601395.1 uncultured Silicimonas sp.
TGCGGAAGGGGTTGCTGCCTGAACGATTGCGCTGACCTTGTCATCGCGGCGGGGCCCGATGCCGATGGCATCGGGCCTGTGCGTGTATTGAGCAAGATGAAGCTTGCAAGACTGTGATTTGTCCACGCCCGCCAGCGTGCTAGCCTTCTTCCGACACAGGCAGGAAAGGCCGACGAAATGGGGAATATCTCGCGAGTGGTGGCCGGGTTTCTGGTTTGGATAGTGCCGTTGGGGATGGTACGGGCCGAGACCCACGAGATACTGATCGAAAGCCACGGCATATCGGCTTTCGGTGAGCTAAAGTATCCGCTCGATTTTCCGCACTTCGATTACGTGAACCCGGATGCGCCAAAGGGCGGGACGATGAGTTTCCGTGGCACGGGCGCCAGCCAGACCTTCGACAGCTTGAACAATTTCATCCTTCGGGGCGAGCCGGCCCAGGGGCTGACACGGATATATGATTCACTCCTGGTGCGCGCCTACGACGAGCCTGATGCTGTCTACGGTCTGCTTGCCGAAAAGATCACTTATCCCGAAGACAGGTCGTGGGTGATTTATACGCTCCGCGAAGGCGCGCGCTTTGCCGATGGCGAGCCGGTGACGGCGGATGACGTGGTCTTCACCGTCGATACGCTCAAGGAAAACGGCCGGCCAGCCTATCGTCTGTTGCTGGACGACGTGACGGCCACCGAAGCACTGTCCGACCGTGAAGTGCGCGTGGCATTTGCCGCAGGCACCCAGACACGCGACCTGATCGCGACAGTGGGCGATATCGAGATCCTGCCCCGTCACTACTACGAGACCGTCGACTTCACGCGGTCGACGCTGGAGCCGCCACTTGGGTCGGGGCCATATGTGGTCCGGAACGCGGATGCTGGCCGTTCGGTGACGTATTGCCTGAACCCCGACTATTGGGCGGCGGCGTTGCCGGTGAACCTGGGGAAGAACAATTTCGACTGTATCCGGTACGAGTACTTCGCTGACACCACCGCCGCTTTCGAAGCCTTGAAGGCAGGGGTGTACCTGTTCCATGAGGAGTTCTTCTCGGCGATCTGGGCCACGGGCTACGAGTTTCCCGCGCTCGACAAGGGATGGGTTCAACGCGAGACGCTTGCCGACAACCGGCCCTCCGGTGCGCAGGGCTTCTGGTTCAATCTTCGTCGACCGCAGTTCCAGGACCGTCGTGTGCGCGAAGCGATCGGGCTGATGTTCAATTTCGAGTGGTCCAATGAGACGTTGTTCTACGGGCTTTACCAGAGAACCGACAGTTTCTGGGAAGGTTCGAACATGCAGGCGGAGGGCATGCCAGAGGGCGAGGAACTGGCGTTGCTTGAGGAGTTCCGCGCCGATCTGTCCGAGACAGTGTTCAGCCAGCCAGCCTATACGCCGCCCGCAAGCACGACGAGCAAGACCGACCGGGGACATGTCCGCGCGGCGAACCGGCTGCTCGAGGATGCCGGATGGATCATCGGGGCGGACGGAATCCGCCGGAATGCCGCGGGCGAGGTGCTGAAGCTCGAGTTCGTCGACGATGGTCCGGCCTTCGAGCGGATCATCCTGCCCTTCGTCGAGAACCTGCGTCTGATCGGAGTGGATGCGTCGTTCGAGCTGATCGATGCCGCCCAGTTCGAGGAGCGGCGGGAGAGGTTCGAATACGACATCATCGCGACAAGGTTCGTGCTGCCGCTGTCGCCTTCAGTCGAACTAAACACCCTGTTCGCCAGCAAAAGCGCTAATGAACCCGGGTCGTTCAACGTCTCAGGCGTAGCAGATCCGGTCGTCGATGCATTGATAGCAAGGGTCATCGAGGCAGAGGACCGCGAGACTTTGGACATTCGCGTCAAGGCGCTGGACCGGGTGCTGCGCGACAAGATCATATGGGTGCCCAACTGGTC
>CAZRNL010000589.1:0-1892 GCA_964601395.1 uncultured Silicimonas sp.
TGCCATAATGATGTGCGTCAATCTGTTCCGATCGCTTCGAGAACGCCCAATCTAGGTTTGCAGCGGGTCCACGCCATTGCGTAAATGTTCGGCCCCTAGTTCCCCGTCCCGCCGCGGTCAGAATAAAACGTTAGATGTGAGCGAGATTATCCGCGTCGGGGGCGGGTAGACCTTGGCATTCGTCGAGAATTTGCTATGACGATGACCTCATCGCGTTCGGATACATGCATTTGCTGCAAAGTGTTCGCCTGCTGCCATAAGCCTCTCTGCTGATCTGCGCTTCGCGCCTCAGCCTCTTCGACGGCTTGAAATCCTGGCAATTGCAAAGCCCGAACGGTGCTGTCTGCATTGCCGCAGACAAAACGGTCAAATGAACAAAAATGTAATCATCACTTGTGCAGTCACCGGATCAGGCGACACTACGGACCGGTCATCTCATGTCCCGGTAACTCCGAAAGAAATTGCCAAAGCAGCCATCGATGCGGCCAAAGCAGGAGCCGCGATTGCACATATTCACGTCCGCGATCCCGAAACTGGCAAGCCGTCTCGCGAACTGGACCTCTACCGCGAAGTCGTGGATCGCATTCGCCAGGACGAGACGGACGTCGTCATCAATCTTACCACAGGCATGGGCGGAGACCTCTATCTCGGTCCTTACGAAGAGCCTTTGGAGTTCACCAGCGACACAGACCTGGTAGGTCAGGCCGAACGGATGGAACATGTGGAGGCGCTCCTCCCAGAAATCTGCTCGCTGGATGGCGGCTCCTTCAACTATCCCGGCGGCAATTATGTCTATATTTCAACCCCGGATATGCTGGAGCTTGGATCGGCGCGCCTGCAGAAAATCGGTGTGAAGCCCGAACTCGAAGTGTTTGATCTGGGTCATATCTGGTTCGCCAAACAGCTGATGAAGAAGGATCTTCTGGAGAGCCCGCCGCTGTTCCAGGTTTGCATGGGCGTGCGCTGGGGAGCGGAAGCATCGCCGCAGAACTTCATGACCATGGTCGAAAACCTTCCCGACGAAGCCAATTGGGCAGGTTTTGCTTTGGGGGCGCAGGAGATGCCCTTCGTTGCGCAAAGCGCGCTGCTTGGCGGGCATGTTCGGGTTGGACTGGAAGACAACCTCTATCTCGCCAAGGGCCAGACTGCCACGAATGCGCAACTGGTCGAGCGCGCCCGATTGATTGTCGAGAACATGGGCGCAAGCATCCAGTCTCCAGATGAAGCGCGCCTATCGCTCGACCTGCAAAAGCAGGCTGCGCCGATCCTCGCGAAGAGAGCCGCATGATCCTGTGCAACAAAAGTGTGGCGCATCCCTGGCAATGCGACGTGATGGGCCATCTAACCACCAGATTTTATATGGAGATGTTCGATGATGCCTCTTACCATTTCCTGAACGCCGCCTTAGACTGGAGCCCCGCAAAAACGGGTGGTCTTGGATGGGCGGACGTCAAGCATACGATCGAGTATCTTGACGAAGTCGGACCGGGCGATTTGCTCGAGATCTATGGAGGATTGCTCAAGATCGGAGGCAAGTCGATCACGATAAAGTACGAGATGCGAAATTTTGTCCGGGCCAACGTGGCAGCAAACCTCGAGAGCGTGTCGGTATATTTCGATCTCCAGCAGCGCAAAGCAGTCTCGATCCCTGATGACTTACGGGAGAAAGCAGCTTCTTGGCTAACGAAATGACAAATGGAGGGCATGTTCGGACAGGTTGCGTCGGCCGATCTCCTTCACAACATTTGCATTGGTCGTCCGCTCTTGGCGAAACCTGCCGCTAGACATATCGCAGGGGAATGACCGCAAAGTCCCAAGAGCTTCCGACCGCTGTCGCCCCAAAGCACGAACCCGCTTCGCGGGAGGGTCGCTTGGGGTTAGGTCGTCTGGTA
>CAZRNL010000590.1:0-1876 GCA_964601395.1 uncultured Silicimonas sp.
GCGTTCGCGCCACGTCTTGACCGCCATCGGATACTTGTGGCCCCACGCCGCATCGAAAGCCTCGAGCGCCTGCTCGGCAGCCTCGACCGTCGGCGCCCGGTAGATCAGCTTCATGTCTCGGACGACGGTCTTGCGGTCCTTCCACGGCACAAAGCGCAGCGCGTTGCGCACCAGGTGCACGATGCAGAGCTGGACCTCGGTCTGCGGAAACACGCTCGCGATGGCCTCTGGAAATCCCTTCAGCCCGTCGACCGCGCAGATCAGGATGTCTTGGACGCCGCGGCTCTGCAGCTCGGTCAAGATGGTCAGCCAAAATTTCGCGCCCTCGGCCTCGCCGATCCATAGGCCCAGCAACTCTTTCTGGCCGCTGAGGTCCACCGCCAGGGCCAGGTAGATCGCCCGCGTCTGCACGCGTCCATCCGTGCGAATCTTCACGTGCACCGCGTCGAGATAGACGATTGGATAGACCGGGTCCAACGGACGATTCTGCCACGCCTTGACCTCTTCCAGCACCGCATCGGTGACCCGCGAGATCAGCGCCGGCGAGACCTCCACGCCGTAGAGCTCCTGCAACTGGGCCTGGATCTCGCGCGTCGTCGCGCCGCTGCCGTACAGCCACAGGACCTTCTCGTCGAAGCCAGGTAACCGGACCTGACGCTTGCGCACCAGCTGGGGCTCGAACGCTCCGTTGCGGTCACGCGGAACGACGATCTCGAACTCACCGTCCTCGCCCAGGATCCGCTTGCTCGTAACCCCATTCCGGGAGTTGCCCGTGCCGTGGCCGTCCAGCGAGTGCTTCTCGTAGCCGAGGTGCTCGGTCATCTCAGCCTCGAGCGCTCGCTCGATCAGCCGCTTCTTCATCTCCTTCAGCGCCCCGGCATCGCTCAGCAACTCGGCCGCCGGTGTGCTTTTCGTCAGCTCGTCCAGAAGGTCGTCGAGCTCGTCGCGGTCCTTTTTCTTGGCCATAGGGTCCTCCTTGGGTCGGAGATTCTACCACATGGCCGTTTACACAGTTCAGATTACACCCTCACACTCGATGACGGTAAACGAATCGAGTCGCCCCACCGTCATGATCCCTGGAAGCCGCTGCCGATCACAATCCCATCGATCCGGAGGTTCATCATGATTGCGAACGCCGTGCTCTCGCTGTTGCTGGCCGTCACGCCAACGACCTTGCCCGAACTGACATCGCCGCTGACGATCACGTCGGTCGAATGGTATCGCGACGGTGGGACCACCTCCGTGGTTATCGTCGACGCCAAAGGCGTGACGGTCATGGGCGGTTTCGGCGTCGACATGGCTACCGAAGAGCATCCGATCTTCCTGAATGCGCGGCACTTCCGTGCGGAAGGAGCCGTGATCCTGGCTGCCGACAGCGAGGCGGCGGTAGCCTTCGTGTCCCTGGTGCAGCGGGCACTGGCCGAGTCGTTGGGTCCGGACGAACTGGCGCGTTGGCGTGAGGCATCGCGGGAGGAGGATGTTCCCGGCGACCACCGGATACGAAACCAGTGGCTCCTGCGTGGGCTTCACCTTCTGAACCGGGCGTCCAGCTATCCGGGATGGAAGCTGAGAGAACATGAGCCATCGTTCCGTCAGGCGCGGGAGGGGAACTCTCCCTCCTCGAAGATGGGGTCCTCACGTAGATCGCCGGCTTGTATGTGACAGCGACCGCGTCCTTGCCAGAACTGACATCGCCGCCGACAATCACGGCGGTCGCCACCGTTCGCGACGGTGGAGTGAGTTGCCAAGGGCCAGGTCGTGCCCCGAAGAGTGTTGCCGTGCTCACCAAAGCAGCCGAGCTGACAAGCACTTCGGCACGCCGCCGCCGCGCTCCGATCCGTAACGCTCGCGTAACGCCCCCCGAGGATCCTGGACA
>CAZRNL010000591.1:0-1870 GCA_964601395.1 uncultured Silicimonas sp.
AACGAAGGCCGCCGTGAACAGCGCCTTGATCGAGGTCTCGGTGATCAGGCCGTAGATGATCAGGACGATCGAGGGCGGGATCATCGTGCCAAGCGATCCGCTCGCGCAGATCGTGCCGATGGCGAGGTTCTGGTTGTAGCCGAGCCGAAGCATCTGCGGTAGCGCGATCAGGCCCAGAAGCACGACCTCGCCGCCGATGATGCCCGACATGGCGGCCATGATGACGGCCATGATCGAGGTGACGATGGCAATGCCGCCGCGGGTCCGGTTCAGCCAGACGTTGAGCGACGAGTACATGTCCTTGGCGATGCCCGAGCGTTCGAGCAGTGCCGCCATGAAGATGAAGAGCGGGATTGATATGAGCACGTAGTCGGTCAGAAGCCCGTATATCTTCTGCGCCAGAATGTTCAGGGGGCCCGAACCGGGGCGTCCGGTCAGCATGCCGTCGCCGAAGGTCCATGGCTGCAGCAGCAGGGTCGGTTCGAACTTCATCACGAGGACGAGGACCGCAAGGATCGCCGATGCGAGACCAAGCGGCATGCCGATCGCCAGAAGGACCAGAAGGCCCAGCATGAGAACGAGGGAGATCGTACCGATATCCATCAGCGGGTGTTCCTTCCCTGGATCGAGCCGCGGGTCACATCGAGTTCGCCGGTGCCCTCGAAACCGACCGCTGCCCGAAGGCGCTCAAGTTCGTCGGCGTCAATGTCATCGGCGGCCGTGTGGATCACCGGCTCGGCGTCCCAATCGGCGATGAGGTTCAGAACTGCCTGTACTGCGACGAATATGACGATGAAGAGCACCATGATCTTGAGCGTCGCCGGGATCGGCGGATCGAAGGCGGTGCCGAAGGTTTCCCAGCGCATGAACTTCTGGAACGCTTCGCCATAGCCGCCGTAGACCAGGAAGAACGCGAAAAGTACGATCAGGAAGGTCGAGATGCAATCAAAGGTCCGCTGCAGCCAGCGCGGACACATGTCGTAGATTATGAAGATACGAATATGACTGCGCTGTTGCATCGCATACAGACCGGCAAGCAGGAAAACGAATCCGGCGAGCCAGAGCGAAAGCTCGTTGGCCCAGAGCGTCGGTCGTTCGAAGACATAGCGTAGCACGACCTCGTAGATCATCACGGAGGTCAACAGGACGACCAGCATCATGGTGATCCGTCCCATGAAGACCGCGACCCGGTCGATCTTGGTCCAGTGCTCGAATTCCATGGGTGCACGTTGCACGGTGGCGACGCCGAGGACGAAGAGAATGGGCGACAGGATCAGCGCGACATAGTCGATGACATCGCCGAACGCGAAGAGCGGGGACATGCCGGGTGTGACGTCGGTGCGGCCGAACTGTGCGGCCAGCTGCCCGTTTTCGGGCCCGAGATCAAGGATATAGGCCGGTCCGTGCCAAACCACCCAGCCGAAGACCAGGCTGAAAGAGAGCGGCAGAATCCATTCGATGAAAGATGCCTGCTTGTGTTCCATGATGCTCTTCCGCTCCCCCCTTGCCGACCTATGCGGGTCGGCGCAAAAAAGGCGGGCCGAATTCCTACGGCCCGCCTTATGAGCGTGGTTATTCGGTGATCACACCGATTTCCTTGAGGAAGTTGATGTGGCTGGTCACAAGCGCCTCGGCTTCAGGCGTGGTTGCGAATTCCGGCCAGGTTGCCTGAGCGGCAGCCTTGAACTTGGCGCGATCTTCCGGCGACCAGTCATAGAGCGAGACGCCTTGGGCGCGCAGCTCGTTCGCGGCCCTTGCGTTGGCGACGTCACCCGAGATGGCCTGGCGAAGCGCCAGCTTCTCCATGGCGACTTCCATGATCCGGCGGTGATGCTCGGACATTCCGTCCCAGACCGTCTTGTTGCAGGCC
>CAZRNL010000592.1:0-257 GCA_964601395.1 uncultured Silicimonas sp.
GGGCAGTCGATCATCTTCAACCTGCGCCGCGCCCAGTTCCAGGACCCGCGTGTGCGTGAGGCGCTGGGCCTGGTGTTCAATTTCGAATGGTCGAACAAGGCGCTGTTCTATGGCCTGTTCGCGCGGGTCAACTCGATCTGGGAAAACTCGGACATGGCCGCGGCCGGGGTGGCCGGACCGGATGAAGCGGCCTTGCTGCAACCCCTGGTCGATGAGGGCCTGCTGCCCGCCAGCATCCTGACGGACGAGGTGCCGAT
>CAZRNL010000592.1:267-894 GCA_964601395.1 uncultured Silicimonas sp.
GTAAAGGACAGGCCCAACACTACATCGGCTTTACGACCAACCTGGACCGCAGGAACCTGCGCCGGGCCTCGGCACTTCTGGACGAGGCGGGCTGGGAGGTCGGCAATGACGGCATGCGGCGCAAGGACGGCCAGGTGCTGCGGATGCAGATGGTCCATGCCAGGACCGACCTCCTGCCGGTGATGAACGCCTATGTAGAGAACCTGCGCGCCCTTGGGGTGGATGCCAGCTTTGACATCATCGACGACCCGCAGTTGCAGGAACGCGCCAGCCCGCCGAACTTCGACTTCGACGCGCTGCCGACGACCGTGGTCAACGGCGGGCCGGAACCGGGTGCGGTGCTCAAGCAGGCCTGGGCCTCGGTGGCCAGGGACAATTCCAGCCGCAACCGCATGGGCTATGCCAATCCGGCGGTGGACCGGCTTCTGGACAGGGTAGAGTCCGCGGAAAGCCGTGAGGCGCTGACCAGCGTCATCAAGGCGCTTGACCGGGTGCTACGGTCCGAATTCGTGATCGTGCCGCGCTATTACAAGCGGGACAACTGGGTCGCCTACTACAACATGTACGAACGTCCCGAGACACTGCCGCCCTATTCGGTAGGCGAACTGTCGATCTGGTGGTACAACG
>CAZRNL010000592.1:904-1866 GCA_964601395.1 uncultured Silicimonas sp.
GCCGAAAAAGCCGACGCGCTGAAGGCCAAGGGCGTGTTGAACTAACGACAAACGGGCAGGGATCTTGGGCGCCTATATCCTTCGCAGGCTGTTGCTGGTCATCCCGACGCTGTTCGGGGTGATGCTGATCAACTTCGCGCTGACCCAGTTCGTCCCCGGCGGGCCGATCCAGCAGATCCAGGCCCGGTTCGAGGGCGAAGGGGATTCGATCCAGAACATCTCGGGCACCACCGGGGGGGGCGTGCAGGAAGAGGACACCGGCTATGTCGGCGCCCGCGGCCTGCCCCCCGAGTTCCTGGCCCGGCTGGAGGTGCAGTTCGGCTTTTCCCGGATCGTCTGCGCGGAAGGCTTTACCGGCACCCCGTCGCTGAACGCGCCGGAATGCGAAAAGGAGGCGATCCCGGCCGCCGAGCGGTTCCTGATCATGATGGGCAAGTATCTGACGCTGGATTTCGGGCAAAGCTACTTCCGGTCGATTTCGGTCGTGGATCTGGTGCTGGAAAAGATGCCGGTGTCGATCACGCTGGGCCTCTGGTCCACGCTGATCGCCTACCTCGTCTCGATCCCGCTGGGTATCCGCAAGGCCGTGAACGACGGGACGCGCTTTGACACCTGGACCAGCGGCATCATCATTGCGGCCTATGCCATTCCCGGATTCCTGTTCGCGATCATGCTGATGGTCGTCTTTGCCGGCGGGTCCTACTTCCAGTGGTTCCCCCTGCGCGGACTGACCAGCGACAACTGGTCCGACCTGTCGCTCTGGGGCAAGATCAAGGACTATCTCTGGCACATCACGCTGCCGGTGACGGCGCAGCTGATCTCGTCCTTTGCGGTGCTGACCCTTCTGACGAAGAACAGCTTTCTTGACGAGATCAAGAAGCAGTATGTGATGACCGCCCGCGCCAAGGGCCTGTCGGAGGGGCGCGTGCTTTACGGCCATGTCTTCCGCAATGCCATGCTGA
>CAZRNL010000593.1:0-1857 GCA_964601395.1 uncultured Silicimonas sp.
CCGCGGTAGAAGAACCCGTCGCAGGTGGCGCAGGCCGAGACGCCGAAGCCCTTGAAATGCTCCTCCGAAGGCAGTCCGAGCCACTTTGCCTGGGCCCCGGTCGCCAGAATAAGCGCGTCGGCGGTATAGACATCGCCACCGTCGCCCACCGCGGTGAACGGACGCGAGGACAAATCCACCGACCGGATGTGATCGGAAATGATCTCGGTGCCGACCGAGCGCGCGTGGGCTTCCATCCGGACCATCAGGTCAGGGCCCTGCACCTCGATGTCGCCGGGCCAGTTCTCGACCTCGGTCGTGATGGTCAATTGGCCGCCGGGCTGGATGCCCTGGATCAGGACAGGCTCCAGCATGGCTCGGCTTGCATAGACGGCGGCGGTATAGCCTGCAGGGCCGGAGCCGATGATCAGAACTTTCGAGTGTTTGGTATTGCCCATCAGATCCCCCTCGGTAAATTCGATTTCCATATAGGCCGAGAGCCGGGTGACCGAAAGGGCCTGTTCAGAGTGGCTTGCCGTCAGCTCATTAGATGATCTAGTAAGCAATCATTCGAGGGCTCGGGGGCTCCGCATGACATTGAGATTTCTGTTCGGCGCCATACTCCTGGCGCTCCCTTGGTCTGCGCTTGCGCAGGACAGTTTCACCGTCGGCACGATCGAGCGAAAACCATTCAGTTTCAAGACGGAAGCCGGCTGGGCCGGGTTCAGCATCGACCTTCTGGAAGAGGTCGGCGCGCGCATGGATTGGGAATACAATTATGTGGAGCACGATACTTTCGTGAGCCTGCTGGATTCGGTGCGCGGGCTTCAGGCCGACATGGCCGCGGCCAATATCTCGATCACCGCCTCGCGCGAGGCGGATATGGACTTCTCGCAGCCGATCTTCGATGCGGGCCTGATCGTGCTGACGCCGCTGGGTGGCAAAGCGAACATCTTCTCGATTCTGTTCAGCCGCGATCTGCTTTTGTGGGTCGGCGGCGCGATCCTCGTGCTTCTGGGTGCGGGCGCGCTCATCACGCGCTTCGAAGGCAGGCGGGACAAGACCGAAGACCACGACTATGGCGACGGCAAGATCGGCAGCGTGGGCGAGGGCATCTGGTGGGCGGTCAACGTGGTGACGCAGGCAGGGTTCGAGATCCCTTCGCCCCGGACCCGAGGCGGACGGCTTCTGGCCTTTTCGCTGATCCTGACCGGGCTTTTCGCAGTATCGGCCTTCGTGGCACAGATTACCGCGTCGCTGACCATCAGCGAGTTGACGTCGCAGGTGGACGGCTACAACGATCTGCATGGCAAACGGGTGGGAACCACGGCCGGTTCGACCTCGGCGCAGTTTCTGGACGAGGTGCGGATCGGCTATACCGGGTACGCGTCGCTGAACGAGATGTTCGAGGCACTGGAGGCGGGAGACCTGGACGCGGTCGTCCATGACGCGCCGATCCTGGCCTATTACTCATCGCATGAAGGTTATGGCCGGTTCGAACTGGTCGGCCGGATCTTCAAACGCGAGAAATACGGGATCGCGATGATCGCGGGGCACCGGGCCAAGGAAGAGATGAACCAGACGATCCTGCAATTGCGCGAGGATGGGACGTACGACGCGCTGGTCGCGAAATGGTTCGGAGCGGATTACTGAACCTGGGCGGCGACACCGGCGAATCGTTCGGCGGTGCTGGTGGCGGTGACGAATTGCCAGAATCCGGTTTCTGATCGCTTTCCAAGGCCACGACCATTGCCCGGACTGCGCGTCCGGGCGTTTTCTTTTGTTGCGCTGGCATGAAATATTCTTGCGCAGCCGAGGGTCGCAACGTAAATTTGGGAAAATCCACAGGGAGAACCGCCATATGCCAATCCACAAGTT
>CAZRNL010000594.1:0-1855 GCA_964601395.1 uncultured Silicimonas sp.
CTCCCTTTCGCCTTGAGGATCTGCTGGAACTCACCCGCTTGAGTTCCGAGTACGGCTTTTTCGCGTTCATAAGTCGTTATTTGACAAGGGGAGTGTTGTCGATTTGGGTGTCCCGCCTGTAGAATCGGGGGATGTTTGTCCGCCAGAAGCCCAACAGGTCCGGCTCGACGAGCGTTCAGGTCATCGACAAATCCAACGGCTATCGGGTCGTCAAGACCCTTGGCAACGCACATGATCCGGCGGAGGTGGCGCGTCTTGTAGAACTCGGCGAGCTGTTCATTGCACGGCGGAGCGGTCAGTATGTCCTCTTCCCCGAGGACCAGCACGACCATGCCGTCATCCTCGGCTTTGTCGATACCCTCCACAACGCATCCATCCGCACCGTGGGTCCAGAGTTGATCTTCGGCCGTCTTTTCGACGAGATCGGTTTCGACGCGATCCCGGAACGGCTATTGCGTGACATTGTGATGGCTCGGTTGGTCTATCCCACCAGCAAGCTCAAGACGGTTGACTATCTCTATCGCTATCAAGGCAAGACGGTCTCGCCGGACAGCATCTATCTGTTCCTGGACCGTCTCAATGCACGGTATGCTGCCCAAGCGCAGCGAATCGCATACCAGCATTCCTCCAGGATTCTAAAAACCATCAGCGTCGTGTTCTACGACATGACCAGCTTGTACTTTGAGACGGAAGATGAGGATGACCTGCGGCGGATCGGCTTTTCCAAGGACGGCAAGTTCCAGAATCCGCAGATCATGCTCGGTCTGCTGGTGGGCCGGGGCGGCTACCCCATCGGATACGACATTTTCGAGGGCAACACCTTCGAGGGCAAGACGCTGTTGCCGGTGCTGGAAGGCATTGCCAGGCGGTATGACTTCGCCAAGCCCATCGTGGTCGCCGACGCTGCGATGCTCAGTAACGACAACCTCGACGCGTTGGATCGGCAGGGGTATCCGTTTATCGTCGCAGCCCGGATACGCAACGAAAGCCAGGCGATGCAGAAGACGATCCTCCAACACTGTGCCGGCCTGCACAACGGCCAGAACGTCGAGGTCCAACACCATGCCGGACGTCGGCTGATCATCGCGTATTCGGACAAGCGGGCCAGGAAAGACGCCTACAACCGAGAACGCGGCCTGCAACGACTGCGCAAGCAGATCCAGAGCGGTCGTCTGACCAAGGAGAACCTCAATCGGCGAGGCTATAACAAATTCCTGAAACTCAGCGGTGAGGTGAAGGTCGAGATCGACGAGCTCAGAATCGAACAAGCCGCCCGGTGGGATGGCCTGAAGGGATACCTCACCAATACCCCTCTATCGCCCGACGATGTCATCGAAAACTATGGCCAACTCTGGCAGATCGAGCGAGCCTTCCGCATCTCCAAGACCGATCTGCGGATCCGACCGATGTATCATCGTCGCCGTCGCCGGATTGAAGCCCACGTCCTGGTTGCGTTCATCGCCTATACCATCTACAAAGACCTCGAGCGTCGCCTTGCCGCCGCTGGTCTGCCCATCAGCCCCAGCCGTGCCGCCGAACTGACGCAGACGATGTATGAGTTGACCTATCGTCTGCCCAATACTCCTGCTGATCGCCGACAACTCCTGGCAATGGATCCCGAACAGAAAAAACTCTACGAGCTTCTGCATTGATCGGGTGTCCCAATTCGGAACTCAGGAATTAAGTCGCCTCCGGCCACGTCCTCGTCATGCATGAGCCCCTGATGGCCGAACTCGCAGAGTCCGTAGGCTTGGGCGGTGCCGGCGATTTCGACGCGTTGGCTGTGGTTGCCGTTGTAGAGGGTGCCGAAGGTGTCGGTGAGGTCGCTGGGGAGGTAGACGTCGCGCTGGCCGTA
>CAZRNL010000595.1:0-1849 GCA_964601395.1 uncultured Silicimonas sp.
AATGGTCATGGCCGCTGCGGCGGACCCGAAATTGCCCCAGCCAGCATAGAAGCCTTCGGCAAAGCCGATGTCGCGCGGCTTGAACCACAAAGCGGTCATGTGGATACCGACCACAAAGGATGCACCGACCGACGACATGACAAGACGCGCCATGAACAGCTGTGTCTTCGTGGTTCCGAAGGCGAAAAACAGCGTCGGCACGGCCATCGTGACCATAAGCACCGAAAAGACGCGCCGCGGCCCCCATCTGTCAAGCGCCATGCCGACGATGATGCGGGCGGGAATGGTCAGGGCCACGTTGGCAATGGCAAACAGGCGGATGTCATCACGGGTCAACCAGTCTGCCGAAGCCAGCATCGAGGACGCCAGCGGCGCCATGTTGAACCACACGTAAAACGTGATGAAAAAAGCGATCCACGTCAGGTGAAGGGCGCGGATCTCGCGGTTTCTGAAGCGGAAAAGTTCCGAGACTTGCATGGTTTAGTCCTCGTTCTAGACTACTTGGCTGCCTGCATCTCGGTCGAAGAGGCGTGCGTGGGGACAATGAGGATCGGGCATTTCGCCCGGCGTGCTAGAAAGGCGGAAACCGACCCGAAGGTCATATGGTCGAATTCTTCGACCAAGGCGTCGATCCGCCGGGCAATGAATCCCAACGGTCCGTTGTCGGGTTGATGGCTGTGACGCGCCATGACCAGCAGGTCCGGCTTGCGTTCCTCGGTCGCGCGCAGGATCATTTTGCGCGCATCGCCCTCTGCCATCACGACGCTCGCCTGAAGACCGGCGGCCACCAGTCGCGCGGCGGCTTGCTCGACGCCGGCTTTTTGGCTTGCGTATTGTTCTGTGAACAACTCGTCGGCACCCGAGGTGGCGCTGCCGATATCCTCAACGACCGAAACAAGCGTCACGGTTGGCTTTAGCGTGCCGAACATTTCCACGACCGCATCCAGCGCGATCTGGGCGTTGCGCGAGTGGTCATAGGCCAACATGATATCCATCTGTCTCTCCGAACTGACGCCGCACGGGGGCGCTAGGTTTGTTTGAGGCAGATGAGACGGAAGATGATCGCTCTTGGTTTGATCTAGATCAAGAAACGACAAAAAGCATAACGAAATAAATGGCTTAAAGAAATATATCAGCCGCTGGTCGGTGACGGATCAAGGACGCTGCGGCGAAGATCAACTGAAAGATTGACTTTTATCAATTAAATTGATGATAACTGTCAAGCGCGTGAAATCAAGGGGGATGACATGCCAGATTCAGAATTTCGGGATATTCGAAGGCTTCCTCTCTTCTCGCAAATGGCAGACGAGTATTTCACGTCCTTGATGCGCGGCGCCTATGTGCAGAATTTCCCTGCGCAGATCGAATTGATCACCGAAGGAGAGCCGAGCGATTTTCTTCATGTCGTGATTTCGGGTTCGGTCGATCTGTTCTCGGTCTGGAATGGGCGGGATACCAGCATGGCGACGGTCCGCCCCATCTCAACCTTCATTCTCGCCGCAACCATCAAGGATGCGCCCTATCTGATGTCGGCGCGCACGCTGGAAAAAAGCCGGATCGCGTTGATCCCCAGTCAGGATGTGCGCGCGATCTTCGACGCTGACAGCAGCTTTGCCCGCGCCATCGTCTCGGAGCTGGCGCAATGCTATCGCTCCGTCATCAAGTCCCAGAAGGACCTCAAGCTCAGAACCTCGCTCGAGCGGCTCGCCAACTACCTGCTCAGGCAACAAAAGCGCGCTGGCGGCGGGACGGTATTCGAGCTTGATTTCGAGAAGCGCCGCCTCGCCTCGGTGCTGGGGATGACCCCCGAAAACCTCAGCCGCGCCTTCAAGGGCCTGCAGCCCTATGG
>CAZRNL010000596.1:0-206 GCA_964601395.1 uncultured Silicimonas sp.
GACGGTTATGTCGAGGTGAACACTCCGCAGGTCGTCGACCGCAAACTCTGGGAAGCCTCGGGACACTGGGAGAAGTACAAGGAGCATATGTTCATCGTCGAGGTGGATGAAGAGCACGCGCGCGAGAAGGCCGTGAACGCCTTGAAGCCGATGAACTGCCCCTGCCACGTGCAGATTTTCAATCAGGGCCTCAAATCCTACCGCGA
>CAZRNL010000596.1:216-1842 GCA_964601395.1 uncultured Silicimonas sp.
GGAATTCGGGTCGTGCAACCGCTATGAGCCGTCCGGAGCCCTGCACGGCATCATGCGCGTGCGCGGCTTCACACAAGACGATGCCCACATATTCTGCATGGAAGATCAGATCGCGGCGGAAACAGAAAAGTTCATCGTCTTTCTGTCGAAAATCTACAGTGACCTCGGCTTTCCGACCTACAAGATCAAGTTTTCGGATCGCCCGGACCTGCGGGCAGGTTCGGACGACACCTGGGACCGGGCCGAAAGGGCGCTTCTGGAGGCGACGCACCGCGTCACGAACGATGTCGAACTGAACCCGGGAGAGGGTGCGTTCTACGGCCCGAAACTTGAATTCGTCCTGACCGACGCCATCGGACGGGACTGGCAATGCGGCACCTTGCAGGTGGATTTTGTTCTGCCCGAAAGGCTGGATGCCACGTACATAGGGTCTGACGGGGTCAAGCACCGCCCGGTGATGCTGCACCGCGCGACGCTTGGATCGTTCGAGCGCTTCATCGGCATCCTGATCGAGGAGCACGCGGGCAAGCTGCCGTTTTGGCTGGCGCCGCGGCAGGTCGTCGTGGCCTCTATCATTTCGGATGCCGATAATTTCGTGGCAGAAGTGGTCAAGACGCTGCAAGCCCATGGTGTCAGGGCTGAAGCCGACGTCCGCAACGAGAAGATCAATTACAAGATCCGCGAACACTCGGTCGGCAAGGTCCCCGTGATCCTGGCCATCGGTCAGCGGGAAGTCGACGAGCGCAGCGTCTCGGTACGCCGGCTCGGCGAAAAGGAAACATCTGTTGTTCCTCTTGATACGCTCGTGAAGTCTCTGGCCACCGAAGGCCTTCCACCGGACTTGCGGTAGGATCAGGTCAGGGATCAACCTCCCGCCGCGAGGGCACCTGCGCCGCCTTGCTTCACGGTCGTCGTGACGGACCTGGGCCCATAGGTCGTATCCGCAAGCCATTCCAGTGCGGGACGAGGCTTTCCGTAAAGGAAACCCTGAACCCTCGTACAGCCAAGTTCGGCAAGAATGCGGGCCTGAGCCTCGGTTTCGATTCCCTCGACGACAACAGATCGGCCAATGCATTTCGTCAAGTTCACGAGGGTCCGCAGAATATCGCGCGCCAGAGGGGAAGTTTCGATATCGGTGACGAAGGACCTGTCTATCTTTATCTCATCGGCCCTTATGGAGTGCAGATAGCCGAACGAAGAGTAACCGGTGCCGAAATCGTCGATTGAAATGCGACAGCCGAGTGCAGCTATTCGGGCCAGCGTTTGTCGTGCCTGGTCATCGTTTTCCAGTTCTACACTTTCCGTGATCTCGATTGTCAGTGCGTCAGGCCTTAGCCCGGCCCGCCTGAGGCAGTCCCGTATGAAATCCGGGGTTCCTGCGCGCGCGAGATGGACAGCGGACAGGTTTGCGCTGACATGAAAATCCTTGCGATGTCGGCGATTCCAGTCGGCCACGACGCCTACCGCCTCGCTGAGAACATAGTGATCGAGGTCTTCGATCAGTCCACTGTGCTCGGCCAGTCGAACCAGTTCCAGAGGCGGTACCGCCCGACCGCCGCCGCCCCATCGAACCAGGGCTTCGAACCCATAGACCGTAAGCGCGACGCCGCAGGCCTATGCGGCAAG
>CAZRNL010000597.1:0-1487 GCA_964601395.1 uncultured Silicimonas sp.
GCTGCGAAACCATCCGGAGGGAGGGTGCTCCGATTCCTCTCAAGCCGCTTGACCGCTGGGACAATGGACGCGACGTCGTGCTGGCCGGAGACGCCGCCGGCGTCGTCGCGCCGTCGTCGGGCGAAGGCATCTATTATGCCATGGCCGGAGGCCGCGTCGCCGCCACGGCTGCCCAGGCTGCGTTGGCCTCAGGTCGTGCGAAAGACCTTCAACTGGCCAGAAAGCTGTTCATGAAAGAACACAAGAACGTCTTTCGTGCCCTCCGCGCCATGCAGGATGCCTATTACAAGTCAGACGAACGCCGTGAACGTTTTGTCTCGTTGTGTCACGATGTCGACGTGCAAAGGCTGACCTTCGAGGCCTATATGAACAAAAAGCTGGTGAAGAAGCGTCCGCTTGCCCATATCAAGATCGGAATCAAGAATATCGCGCATCTGACAAGGCTCGTTCCGGAGACCTATGCATGACAGAAATGATCCCCGCCTGGGTCGACGGCACTCTGGTGCCCGTTGAGAAACTCGAGGTCCACAAGAAGGGCCTCAGGCACATGGCGGTCAGCGTTTTTGTCATGGATGGAGCGAAAGTGTTGATCCAGAAGCGGGCGGCCGGCAAGTATCACTCGCCGGGTCTTTGGGCCAATACGTGCTGCACCCATCCGCTTTGGGACGAAAAACCCGAGGATTGCGCATCCAGACGACTGCGCGAGGAACTGGGGATTACCGGGGTCGACCCGGTACACCGGGACCGCGTGGAGTATCGCGCCGACGTTGGAAACGGCCTGACCGAACACGAACTTGTCGACATATTCGTCGCGGACAGGACGCCTGAGATGAGTTTGTCCCTGAACCCGTCCGAGGTCGAGGCCGTGGAATGGGTCGACCTTTATGACCTCGCTGCCCTGATAAATCGGAAGCCGCACCAGTATTCGGCCTGGTTACAGATTTATCTGTCCAAGCATTTGGATCGGATCTTCGCGGGCTTGATGCGGGCCTGAGGCCATTTTCTTGCAATGTTGCGACTTCTTGTCTATCTATCTAGACAGATAGCTAGCCAGTTAGTGACATGATGACCCTTCAGGATGCCAAGAACCGTTTCAGTGCAGTCGTAGAAGCCGCTTTGGCCGGTCGGCCGCAAGAGGTGTCGCGACGCGGAAAACCTGCTGTCGTGATCGTCTCGGCTGCAGAGTACAGACGCCTCGTGGATGCGGCAGAGATGAACCGTCCGAGTTTTGCCGAACATCTGATGTCGTTTCCGGGCGGCACCTTTGAGCCGGTGGATGTCACTCCGCGAGACGTCGAGTTCTGATGTACATACTCGACACGAACGTGATCTCGGCGGTTCGTCGTCCCGATCGCGCGCCGCAAGTGGCAGCCTGGCTTGCGAACAAACCGGAAGATCAGTTGTTCCTGAGTGTCATTTCGCTGGGAGAAATCGCCCGTGGCATCCACCGGGTGTCGGTTCGCGATCCGGATTTTGCGGCCGATCTT
>CAZRNL010000597.1:1497-1842 GCA_964601395.1 uncultured Silicimonas sp.
TCGAGCTGGCTTGACCGTACCGTCAACCTTTTCTCGGACCGGCTTCTGCCCTTTGGAGCGGACGATTCACGAATTTGGGGCCGGCTGTCTGCCGACCTAGGGAATTCCGGGGCCGATCTGATGATCGCGGCCACGGCGTTGGCTCACGGTGCAACCGTGGTCACCGGGAACGAAAGCGATTTCACACCGACCGGCGCCATGATCGAGAATCCGTTTTAGGCACTAACAAGCCCGAATTTCCCGTTTATCGCGCCCAGGGCCTCGAGAGAGGTTGTCACGATATCCCCTGCCGTAAGCCCGGCATCCATATACATGTCAGCCGGTGACGCCTGGTCAATGAAGCGG
>CAZRNL010000598.1:0-1834 GCA_964601395.1 uncultured Silicimonas sp.
GCAGACCCAGTATTGCGTGCGTTCCGGCACGATCCGCTCCTCGCCCGTGACCAGCGCCACGACCGACGGACCGCGCACGGCAACGATGCGGTCATAGACCTCGCGCGCAAGAAGCCGCAGCGGCAGACCGATCACGCCGGTACGGTGACCGAGCATGCGCTCGATGGCATAATGCGTCTTGCCGGTATTTGTTGGGCCAAGGACCGCGACCACGCGGCCTGTTGTCTGTGACATGATCATTCGGGGAAATGGGTTCCTCGCGGTTAAACCGGATCGCCCCGGCCTGAGCAAGGGGACAATATTTGCGCGATTGCCCGCCGGTCCACTTGAAGGCCTCCGGGAGCCGCCACATCTGCTGCCGGCCGGAGCGTCCTGTTGACGCTTCCCGGTCTTTCAGGGAGCATGAAGCATGCAGGAAGCGGGCCTTATCCTCGGTGGCCTTGTGGCTCTGGTGACGGGTGGTGAGCTTCTGGTGCGCGGAGCCGTCTCGCTGGCGCTTCGGCTGGGCGTGTCGGCGCTTGTCATCGGTCTGACGCTTGTAGGCTTCGGAACCTCGATGCCGGAACTTGTCACCAGTCTTCAGGCGGCTTTGTCCGGATCGCCCGGCATCGCCATAGGCAACGTGATCGGCAGCAACACCGCCAACATCCTGCTGATCCTCGGAATTGCGGCCCTGATCTTCCCGATCGCGGTCCAGCCCGAGGCGTTCCGGCGCGATTCGGTTGTTTTCTGCGCCGCCGCCCTTGCGGCTTTGCTGATAACGCTTTTCGGAGAGGCCGGACGGCTGACCGGCGCGGGCCTCGTGCTTCTGCTTCTCGTCTACGTGGGCTGGACGTTCTGGCAGGAACGGCGAAGCGAAACTGCCGCCTCCGCAGTCTACGAGGATGAGGCCGCCTTCATACAACCCGCCCGCCCGTCCCCGGTCTGGCTGAGCCTGGTCCTGGTATTTGTCGGGATCGGCCTGACCATCTTCGGCGCAAAGCTGCTGGTCAGCGGCGCGGTGTCGCTGGCCGAAAGCCTGGGCGTGTCGGACACGATCATCGGCCTGACGGTGGTGGCTGTCGGCACCTCGCTGCCCGAGCTTGTGACCTCGGTCATGGCCGCACTGAAGCGTCAGGCCGACGTGGCATTCGGCAACATAGTCGGCAGCAACATCTTCAACATATTCGGCATCCTCGGCGTCACGGCCTGGGTCACGCCCCTGACCATTCCACCGCAGATCCTGTCCTTCGATATCTGGGTCATGCTGGCGGCGACCGCTCTCCTGGTGGTTTTCGCCCGGTCGGGCTGGCGCGTCTCCCGGCGCGAGGGCGCGGGACTGGTTGCGCTTTACGGTGCCTACATCGTCGCCCTGATCACCGTGGCGGCCTGAGTTCTAACCTTCTGCGGGAGCACCGATCAGGGCGCGGATGACCGATTTGGCGCTGTCGCTGTTCCACTCCGCGTCACCGCGCATTCGCGCGATCTCATGGCCCGCAGGGTTCAGGATAACCGTGATCGGAACGCCCAGAACGTCCATGTCGCGCGCGAGTTTCGACTTCGGGTCGAGATAAAGCGGCAGATTGTCGACGCCGACTTCGTCGAAGAACTTGCGGATGCCCGGCACCGAGTTGCGCCCTGTCGCGATTGTGATGACCTCGAAGTCGTCGCCACCGAATTCGGTCTGCAACTCGGACAGCATGGGCATTTCCTTGCGGCAGGGGGCGCACCATGTCGCCCAGAAGTTCACGACGACGTGCTTGCCCCCGAAATCCGACAGCCGGAACTCGCCGCCCTCCGGGTCGGTGAACGTTTCGTCGGACACCTCCGCCGATTCCCGGAACAGAAGCTTCTT
>CAZRNL010000599.1:0-1825 GCA_964601395.1 uncultured Silicimonas sp.
CACCTTGCCGCCGCCGAACTTGACTTCCTCGCCGTAGGCCAGCGCGTTCGGCCCCGAGCCTCCGGACGTGGCGGCACCCACGGCTTCGGCGGTCAGGTCGCGTTCCACCTCGATGATCAGGTCGGTGTCGGCCAGCCGCACGCGGTCGCCGACGGTGGGGCCGAACATCGCGGCATAGGACGCGCGGGAGATTTTGGCGGGCATTTCAGGTTCTCCGTAAATCAGGGGCCTTGGCATTCTTCGGAAATGCCGGTCGTTCGGTCTCGGACATGCCAAGCCAACGGCGGATCGCGGCGGTGCGTCTGCCCGCCTGCCGTTCGACGAGGGAACGATCGAAGGAGAGCGGAAGCCCGCGCTCGATCGTCAGGCATTCGGTGACGGCGGTTCCTTCGGGTATGGTCTCGAGCTCGGAGCGTTTTCGCCAGCGCCGGAGCAGGCCACGGGTCTCGACCAGTTCGAGCGAGGGTGCGGAGGGATCCACTCTTGCGACGACGTAGTCGTATGTCCCTCCGGCGGGACCGGAACGGACGGTGCATTTCTGTCCTTCCGCCATCGCGCCATTGGTGTGGCCCGAGCCGGGCCCTTCGAAGTCGCAACCCGCGCCTTCGAGGACCATCGGCGCCATGTGATTTGCGTGGAGCAGCCAGATAAGCTCCAGCGGCGCGGGGTAGACCTCGGTGGCCTCACGCTGCCAGTTTCGACCAACCTTGCACCACCGGGCCTTGCTCATGCCTTGAACGCCTCGTCCACCTCGACGCCGAGGCCCGTCACGAGCCCGTTCGTCTGCATCGCCATGCCGATGACGCCCATCAGTTCGCCATGCTGCTCTGGCGTCATGCCTTTGGCTTTCGCGGCGGCGGTGTGGGAATGGACGCAATAGGTGCATCCGTTCGCCACCGAGACGGCGACGTAGATCATCTCCTTGACCAACGGATCGAGTTCACCCGGCCCCATGACGACCTTCAGCCGGTCCCATGTGGCACGCAGCAGCGCAGGATCGTGGGCGAGCGCGCGCCAGAAGTTGTTGACATAGTCGGTGCCGCGCGCCGCGCGGATCTCGTCGAAGACGGCCCGCGCTTCGGGGGCCGCCTCCTGATCCGAGAGAAGGGTGACCGTTCCCATCAGGCCGCCATCGTCATCTGCTCCGGCCCTTCGAGAGCCGGCGCGCGTTGGCGCGTGTCTTGACCCCGATCGGCCGGAGCGCTGCCTCGGCGATCTGATCGGGACGCTTGCCCTTCATCGCGGCAGCAGTCGCCGCCCCGGCGGCCTTCACGAAGGCGGGTCCCTTCTCTTGAACCATGTGCGCCGATTCCGACGGGAGGACGGGCCAGCCGCCCGCCATGCCCAGAAGGCGGAAGCTGATCACCATCTGAGCCTCGGCCATCATTTGCGCCGTGCGGAATCCCAGAAGCCAGTAGTCCAGAGGCGTTGCCATGCGTGCCATCAGAGTTCCCCCATGACCTTCTGGTTGAACCCGTAGATCTTGCGCGCGCCCGAGACCGGGATCAGGTTCACTTCGCGTGACTGGCCAGGTTCGAACCGGACAGCCGTTCCGGCGGCGATGTCGAGCCGCGTTCCCCGCGCCGCATCGCGGTCGAAATCCAGCGCCGCGTTCGCCTCGGCAAAGTGATAATGACTGCCGACCTGCACCGGGCGGTCACCGGTGTTGGCGACCATCAGGGTGATCGACTCGCGGTCCGCGTTCAGCGTGATGTCGCCCTTGGCCGGAAAAATCTCGCCCGGAATCATTTTCGCACCGACACGCGCGCCTTGATGGCGGCCACGACGGCGGCCAGCGCGATCAGGCAAAGGCCGATCGGAAGCG
>CAZRNL010000600.1:0-1818 GCA_964601395.1 uncultured Silicimonas sp.
CGAGCACATCGTCGAGCAGGTCGAAAAGAAGGCCAGCGAGATCGAGGCCGCCGAGGCATCGGCGCAGGCTGCGGAATAAAGCTGCGCGCCGGACCGCGTGCGACCAACTTTGGGCCTGCGTATTTCAAGCAAGATGAAGCCGGGTACGTCAGCCTTCCCGGGCGCGCTCGGCCTCGACTATCGCGCGCATCTGGTCGAGTTCCGCGAATCCACGCACGAAAGTCTGGCCCATAATGAATGTCGGCGTGCCCTGGATCTGCAGGGTCTGCCCGAGCGCGCGGTTCGCCTGAATGATCGCGGTTACGTCGTCATCGTTCATCCGTTCGAGCAAAGCCTGATGATCGAGATCGAGACCGCTTGAGAGGCGCGCCAATGCTGCTTCGTTGATCTCGCCAGCCCAGACCATCATCTTGTCGTGGAGTTCAAGGTATACCTTGTCGCCAGCCAGCATCTTGGCAGCGATGGCATAGCGCGAGGCAAGCACCGAGGCTTCGCCCAGAATCGGAAATTCCTTGATAATGAAGCGTATATTGCCATCGGTCGACAACAGTTCCTCGACCGCCGGGAAGGCGCGTTTGCAGAAGCTGCAGCGATAGTCGAGAAATTCGACGATGGTGATGTCGCCGTCCGGATTGCCGCCGACGAAGCTGAACCCGTCATTGAAGATGGCATCGTGGTTTTCGGACAGGAGCAGTTCGTCCTGCTGGACGGCCTGATCCGCGCGCCTCTCTTCGAGAACGGCGATGGCCTCCATCAGCACTTCCGGGTTCTCGATCAGATAATCGCGGATTTCGCTGCGCAGGATCGCCCGTTCGCCGTCCGTCATCTGTTCTATCTCGAACGCCGTCGCGGCGGTCGCAAACAAGGCGCTCAGGGCCAGCGCGGAAATGGCGGTTCGCAGCATATCTCTCTCCAATCACAAAACGGGGCGAGAATGGCAGAGTCCGTCCCCAAGGCAAGTGCTTCACCAATAATTGTAGTGCGCGATACCATTGACGCCACAGGTCGTGGTTGGCAGTCAGGGCAGGTCATCAACACGAGGTCAAACACATGCGCCTGTCCCGCCGCTCAGAGGTCGAGCCGTTCATCGTGATGGATGTGATGGAGGCCGCGGCGCGTGCCGAGGCGGACGGGCGGCATATCATCCATATGGAGGTTGGTCAGCCTGGAACACCTGCGCCGCAAGGCGCAAGGGAAGCGCTGGCACGGGCGATGGAGCAGGGTTCGCTGGGGTATACCGTGGCGCTCGGTCTGCCGGCACTCCGCTCTCGCATCGCGCGGGACTACGGAGAACGGCACGACATCGAAGTGTCACCGGAGCGCGTGGTGATAACCTCGGGGTCCTCGGCAGGGTTCATCCTGGCCTTTACGGCGCTGTTCGATGCGGGCGACAGAGTGGCTCTGGGAGCACCGGGCTACCCGTCCTATCGCCAGATCCTGAAAGCGCTCGACCTCGTACCAGTCGAGATCGAGACAGATGTGAAGGATCGCTATCAGCCGGTGCCGGGGAACCTTCCGGACTACATCCAGGGGCTCATCGTCGCCTCGCCGGCCAATCCCTCGGGCACGATGCTCGATCGTTCCGCATTGTCGGCACTGATCGATGCCGCGACGGCGCGTGACGCGTCGTTCGTCTCGGACGAAATCTACCATGGGCTGGATTACGGGTTTCGACCGGTTTCGGCACTGGCGATCACCGAGCACGCCTATGTCATCAACTCATTCTCGAAGTACTATTCGATGACGGGTTGGCGGGTTGGCTGGATGGTTGTGCCCGAGGCTCACGTGCGCGCGATCGAGCGGCTGGCGCAAAACCTG
>CAZRNL010000601.1:0-1813 GCA_964601395.1 uncultured Silicimonas sp.
CGGCACCAACATCTTCCGCGGCCATGAAAACGTGCAGGGTGCGACGGACCTTGGCGTTCTGGCCGACACTTTGCCGGGCTACTACGGTCTGGCCCCCGGAAGCTGGGCGCACTTCGCGCGCGTCTGGGAAGAGGACATGGACTGGCTGAAGAGCCGGTTCGACAAGATGCCCGGCAGGGGCAAGGACGGCGCCGATCTTGAGATGATGTACGAGACCGGGATTCCGGTGTCGCGCTGGATCGACGGTGTTCTCGAAGACAGTGAGAACCTGGTCCAGCCGAACAACACCCGGGCGATGGTTCTCTGGGGTCACGCTCCGAACAGCCAGACCCGCATGGTCGAAATGAAAGACGCGATGGAGAAGCTGGACCTGATGGTCGTGGTCGATCCCTATCCGACCGTTTCGGCAATCCTTCAGGACCGCACCGACGGCGTGTATCTTCTGCCAGCCTGTACTCAGTTCGAGACTTCGGGCTCGGTCACGGCGTCGAACCGGTCGCTTCAGTGGCGCGATAAAGTGGTGGAACCGCTGTTCGAATCGCTACCCGACCACACGATCATGGCCAAGTTCGCCGAGAAGTTCGGCTTTCATGACCGTATCTTCCGCAACATCGCGGTCGAAAACGGCGAGCCGAACGTCGAGGACATCACCCGCGAGTTCAATCGCGGCATGTGGACGATCGGCTATACCGGCCAAAGCCCTGAGCGGATGAAATTGCACATGGCCAACCAGCACACGTTCGACAAGACGTCGTTGCGGGCCATAGGCGGACCGGCCGACGGGGACTATTACGGGATGCCCTGGCCTTGCTGGGGTACACCCGAGATGAACCATCCGGGAACGGCGAACCTCTACGACATGTCGTTGCCGGTCTCGAAGGGCGGCCTGACATTCCGCGCCCGGTTCGGGGTGGAACACAAAGGGGACAACCTCCTCGCCGAAGGCGTCTACTCGCAAGGTTCAGAGATCCAGGACGGATATCCGGAATTCACGATGCAGATGCTTCAGGATCTGGGCTGGGATGGTGATCTGACAGACGACGAGCGTGCCTCGATCGAGAAGGTGGCAGGCGGTGCGGACAAGGTCGGCGGCATCAACTGGAAGACCGACCTTTCCGGCGGCATCCAGCGCGTTGCGATCAAGCATGAGTGCGCGCCGTTCGGAAATGCGAAGGCCCGCGCGGTCGTCTGGACCTTCCCGGATCCGGTGCCGACGCACCGCGAGCCGCTTTACAGCAACCGGCGCGACCTGGTGGCGGACTACCCGACCTACGACGACAAGACGTTCTGGCGGGTTCCGACACTGTACAAGTCGATCCAGGACAAGGACTTCTCGACCGATTACCCGATCATCCTCACGTCCGGCCGCCTGGTCGAATACGAGGGCGGCGGTGACGAGAGCCGGTCCAACCCGTGGCTCGCCGAGCTGCAGCAGGACATGTTCATCGAGATCAACCCGCGCACTGCCAACAATATCGGTGTCCGGGATGGAAGCCAGGTCTGGGTCGAAGGTCCGGAGGGAGGCAAGGTCAAGGTTATGGCCATGCTGACCAACAGGGTCGCTGAAGGTGTTGCCTTCATGCCCTTCCACTTTGGCGGGCATTTCCAGGGCGAGGACCGCAGGTACAAGTACCCGAAAGGGGCGGATCCATACGTACTTGGCGAGAGCACAAACACCGCGCAGACCTATGGCTATGACTCTGTCACTCAGATGCAAGAGACCAAAGCCACGCTCTGCAAGATCTCAGCGGCATAAGGGGAGGAAAGAACATGGCACGAGTAAGATTCCTCGTCGACGCCGAACGCTGCATCG
>CAZRNL010000602.1:0-1806 GCA_964601395.1 uncultured Silicimonas sp.
GCCTGCCGCGCCAGAACGGCCGGGGCCCGGCCCATCCCCGAGGACGAGTCGGTGAGCACGACGGTCTTGCCGGAGAGAAGGCCGGTCATCATGGTCTAGAACACCGGCGGGTAGTGGCGGCCGCCGCGTTCCAGCGTGATCCACCGAAGTTCCGTGAAGGCATCGAGCGACCAGCGACCGCCATAGCGCCCGACGCCCGACGCCTTGACGCCGCCGAAGGGCACCTGAGGCTCGTCGTTAATGTTCTGGTCGTTGATGTGGACCATGCCGGTCTCCAGCCGCCCGGCCATGCGCAGGGCGCGGCCTTCGTCGGCGGTCCAGACGGCTGCGGTCAGCCCGTATTCGGTGTCATTGTTCAGGGCGATCGCCTCGTCCTCGGTGCGGAAGGGGCAGACCATGACGACCGGGCCGAAGGTCTCGTCGTGCCAGATGTCCATCGAGGTGCTGATGTTCGACAAGACCGTGGGCTCGACGAAGTTCTCCCAGGCGTTGCCGCCCAGATCGACCTGCGCGCCCTTGGCGACGGCATCGTCGATCAGCGCCTTGACGCGGTGCGCCTGGCGGGTGTTGACCAGTGGGCCGATGGTGTTCGACTTGTCGTTGACGTGGCCGGTCTTGAGCTTCGCGGCGCGCGCGAGGAAGCGCTGCATGAAGGGCTCGTAGACGCTTTCGTGGACCAGCAGCTTTTCGGTCGACATGCAGACCTGGCCCTGGTGCATGAAGCTGCCGAAGTTGGCTGCTTCGGCGGCCTTGTCCAGATCGGCGTCCTCCAGCACGATCATCGAGTCCTTGCCACCCAGTTCCACGCAGCACTTCTTCAGGTACGCGCCGCATTTGGCCGCGATATGACGGCCGACGGCGGTGGAGCCGGTGAAGGAAATCGCCTTGACCAGCGGGTGTTCGATAAGCGTGTCGCCAACTTGGCCGACGCTCTCGCGCGAGCAGGTGACGACGTTGAAAACGCCCGGCGGGATGCCCGCTTCTTCCAGGATCTCGGCGTGGTAGAGGCCGCCGGAGTAGGGCGTGTCCTCGGATGGTTTCAGGACCACGCAGTTTCCGGCGGCAAGGGCGGCGGCATAGCCGCGCGAGGTCAGGATGCCGGGCATGTTCCAGGGGCTGATGACGCCGACCACGCCAAGGGGCCAGCGGGTCGCCATCGATACCTTGTGGTCGGCGGAGGGCAGAATCTCGCCCACGGACTGGTAGCAGAGCGAGGCGGAGGTGCGGAATATCTCGGCCACGAACCCGGCCTCGAAGACGCCCTTGCCGTACCAGCCGCCGCCTTCGTACATGACCGCATTGATGAAGTCGTCCTTGCGGCGCTCCCAAAGGTCGGCGACGCGCAGCAGCGCCTTGGCGCGCTCCGAGAAGGTCTTGCCGGACCACTCGGGGAAGGCGGCCTGCGCCGCCTCGATGGCGCGCTCCATGTCGGCGGGCGATGCGTCGGGGATGCGGGCGTAAAGCGTGTTGTCCGAAGGGTTCAGGTCGTCGAAAGTGCGGGCGGCAGGCACCCAGGAGCCTCCGATATACATGCCCCGGATGTTGGGCGAGACGTTCGGTGTGTCGAGCATGTGTCCTATCTCCTGTCTTGGCCGGACCGGTAGGTTTCGGCGCGGCGAGCGGCGGATTCGATTTCGTCCAGGATGGTGCGCAGCCGGTTGGCCGACGACGCGAAGTCAGGGATCGGCGGGGCGGCGGGGCGCGGCGGTGCCTGTATGGGCTGGATTGGGCGCGGCAGGGGTGCGTTGCCGTTCGGGCGGCGCGTGGCCTGGGCGCTGGCGCGGGCGACAAGGTCGCTCAAGTTCG
>CAZRNL010000603.1:0-1802 GCA_964601395.1 uncultured Silicimonas sp.
TCGGCGTCACGGAAGGCGTCAAGCCCGAGGACGTCGTGAAGGCGCAACTCCAGATGCAGATGGGTTGCTCGCCGAGCAGTATCGTCGTGCGCACGATCGAGGTGGCGGATGTGTTCCGCAACGGTCAGGCGCGGAAAGAGATGATCTGCTTCGCGATCTCCAAGGACATGGTGATGCGTTATGTCGGGTTGCTGAATCGATGCAAACTCGACGTGGTGGGGGTGCAGACGGAACTGCTGGCGATGACGCGGGCGTTCGAGCACCTGTACCGCCGGGACGGTGATGAAGATATCACGACGTTGTACGTCGATCTCGGCTGGGGCGGGACGCGGGTTGCGATCACGCACGGGCAGAAGATTGCGTTTGCCCGCTACGTCCAGGTCGGCGGACGTCACTTCGACACGCTGATTGCCGCCGCGCTGCATTGCGAACTGATGAGTGCGCAGGCGCACCGACTTGCGTTCAGCGGTTCGCTGGGCACGCAGACATCGATGCGGAAGGACAAGTCCAGCACGGGCGGCGTGCTGGGTTCGGCGATGGCGGCGGCGGAGGCCGAGAAGGAACGTGTCATCGCGCCGGCCCTGACGGCGGTGGCGGAGGAGCGTCGCGGCGCGCAGCGCCCCAAGGAACTTGCAACGGCCATCACACCCTGCACGATCGAAACGACGCAGGGCAAGCTGGACCTCACCGAGTTGCTGGACACGATTACGGATGAACTGTCGGCCTGTCTTCGGTACCACCGCGCATTGAACCCGGACCGACCGGTGGATCGCGTGATCTTTGTGGGCGGCGAAGCGCGGCAGATGTGGATGTGTCAACACGTGGTGAAGGAACTCGGGTTGCCGGCGCAACTCGGCGATCCTCTCGCCCGACTGAAAGTTTCGCCCAAACTCAGCGCAACGGGGCTGTCACTTGACGAGCCTCAACCTGGGTGGTCGGTGACATACGGGCTCTGCCTGGGCCCCTCGGATGCGTAAGGACGCAGAACTATGAGCACGACTTTTCTGCCCGAAGATTACCTGGCCCAGAAGGCCGACAAGCGCACGAACATCATCAGCCTTGTGCTGTTTGTGATCGTGATGCTCTCGGTCTGGTTCGCCTTCCTGTGGGGCAACCGTCGAACCAAGGTCGTGAAGACCGAGGAAGAGACGATCACCGCACAGTTCGTCCGAGCCGAAGCAGAGATCGAGAATCTCAAGAAGCTCGAGGCGCAACAGGAAGACATGCTTGACAAGGCGGAACTTGCCGCCGCCCTCGTCGAGCGCGTCCGGCGATCAAACCTGCTCGCGGAGATCATCAACCGGATGCCCCCGCGCATGAGCATGCTCAAGTTTGAACTCCGGTCCACGGAACTGAAGGAACCGACCTCGACCATCGCGGATGGCGCTGTCGGCAAACTCAACAAGCCCGGCGGACCGGCGCGCATGAAGACGCGCGATGAGATCAAGAACGAACTTCAGAAGGTCACCGCACCGAAGTACATGGTCGATGTCACGCTGGTCGGCGTGACCACAACCGACATCGAGGTGTCCAGCTTCATGAGCGCCCTGAACAGTTTCGAGCTGCTCTCGACCGTCCGCTTGGACTACTCCGAAGAGCAGGATATTGAAGGTCGCACCATGCGACAGTTCAAAATCGACATGTCGATCGCCAACTCCGCGGACGTTCGTCTCACACGTCCGACGACGATCAAGAAGAACATGACCGATCCCATGAGCGAGGAGCTGCGCTTCGTGCAGCCGAATACCACGACCACACCGGCACGACCGGCGGTCAAGTCGACGAGCGAGGAGGACTGAGCC
>CAZRNL010000604.1:0-1800 GCA_964601395.1 uncultured Silicimonas sp.
GGGACAGATCAGCATCGACTTCAACGTGGGCTACGGCTTCACCGCGATCATCGTGGCCTTCCTTGGCCGATTGCACCCGGTCGGCATTCTTCTGGCGGGTCTGCTGATGGCGCTGACCTATATCGGCGGCGAGGCGGCACAGGCAACGCTGGGGCTTCCGGCTGCGGCGATCCAGGCGTTTCAGGGGATGCTTCTGTTCTTCCTGCTGGCCTTCGATGTGCTGACAAATTTCCGCGTCAAATTCGGGCGGGAGGCCCACGCATGATGGATTTCGGCTCGATCAACCCCGTCCTGCTCCTGGCCTCGCTGATGGTCGCCTCAACCCCGATCCTGCTTGCAGCGATGGGCGAGATGGTGGTCGAGAAGTCGGGTGTCCTGAACCTGGGTGTCGAAGGCATGATGATCGTCGGCGCGATCTCGGGCTTCATCATGGCGGTCGAAAGCGGATCGCCCCTGCTGGGCTTCGTGGCGGCGGCCACGGGCGGAGCCGTGCTTGCGCTGCTCTTCGGGTTCCTGACCCAGGTCCTCTTGTCGAACCAGGTGGCGACGGGCCTTGGCCTGACGCTGTTCGGTCTCGGCGTGTCGTCGCTGATGGGGCAGGGCTACAATGGCATCCGGCCGCCGTCGTCGCCGCGTCTGGACATACCCTTTCTGTCCGACATTCCCTTCGTCGGTCCCGTGGTCTTCAATCAGCATCCGATGGTCTATGTCTCGCTTGCGCTTGTCGTCGGCGTCTGGTGGTTCCTGCGGTCCACACGGTCGGGCCTGATCCTTCGGGCCGTCGGCGAAAGCCACGAAGCGGCGCACGCGCTGGGCTATTCGGTGATCGGCACGCGCTTCGCCGCCATCGCGTTCGGTGGGGCATGCGCCGGTCTGGGCGGTGCGTTCCTGAGCCTTGTCATCGTGCCGCAATGGACCGAGGGCATGACGGCAGGTCGCGGCTGGATCGCGCTTGCCATCGTCGTCTTCGCCTCGTGGCGGTCGTTCCGGGTTCTGCTCGGTGCCTATTTGTTCGGCGGCGTGACGGTTTTGCAGTTGAACCTGCAGGCCGCGGGCTATGCAATTCCGGTCGAGCTCTTGTCCATGTCGCCCTACCTGATAACCATCCTTGTGCTTGTCATCATCTCGTCCGAGCGAAACCGAGCGGCACAGGCCGCACCGGCGTCGCTCGGGCGATCCTTCCATGCCTCGAGTTGAGGCTGTCTTACCTACCAACGGGGAGTATCCTAATGAAGAAACGTACATTCCTTGCCACGGTCGCTGCCGCAGCCATGGCCACAGCGGCTTTCGGCGGCAGCCACGGCGACGGGCCGGTCAAGGTCGGCTTCATCTATGTCGGGCCGATCGGCGACGGCGGCTGGACCTATGAGCACAACCAGGGCCGCCTGGCCGTGGAAGAGCATTTCGGCGACCAGGTCGAGACGGTCTACCAGGAGAGCGTGCCGGAAGGCGCCGATGCCGAACGCGCGCTGACCCAGATGGCGCTGCAGGGCGCTGACCTGATCTTCACCACGTCCTTCGGATACATGGACCCGACGGTCAACGTCGCCGCCAAGTTCCCGGACGTGAAGTTCGAACACGCGACAGGTTACAAGACTGCCGACAACCTTGCGATCTATTCGGCGCGCTTCTACGAGGGCCGCGCGATCCAGGGCCATATCGCGGGCAAGATGACGAAGACCAACAAGATCGGTTACATCGCATCCTTCCCTATCCCGGAAGTGATCCGGGGCATCAACAGCGCGTATATCCACGCCAAGAAGGTGAACCCCGACGTCGAGTTCTCGATCGTCTGGGCCT
>CAZRNL010000605.1:0-1791 GCA_964601395.1 uncultured Silicimonas sp.
GGCGGTCTCGGAGTTCTCGGTCTCGAAAGCCGCTCGTGCGCACCGCGGCGGAATTCATTTGGTTGCAACCTCCGCTGCGCGCTTTCCCAGATAGCGTGAACTTCCTAGACTAACGAAGTTACATCACTCCATCGCGGGCACTGGACATGAAAAGGGGCTCCAGGGTAAGAACATTGACTGGTACGAACAATGTCCCACGAAGGAGCCCGAAGGATGATTATCGAGATTGAAGATCGGTTCGGCAAGGTGGCCACTCAGTTTGCGAGGGTGCTTAAGATGGTCGAGCGGGCGGCGGCCTCAGGTAATGCGGTGCATGAGGTCGAAGAAGGCGTATGGTCCGGCCTGATGGAGACGGGCCGCCAGGTGGTTATCGCGTTCATCCAGGAACAGGACGAGGCAGTGCCGCAGCCGGAGACGATCGAATACGAGGGCAGGACGCTCCGGCGACTGCCCGAGCGGCGTACGCGGCCGTACGTTTCGGCTTTCGGCCCGACGCCTTTTGAGCGTGACGTCTACGCCACCCGAGAGACACAACGCCAGGAGGTGGTGCCGTTGGATGCGAGGCTCGGCATGCCGGAGGGGAACACGTCGTATCTGTTGGAGAGGTGGGCCGAGGCGCAGTGCGTGAAAGAGTCGTACGGGCAGTCGCGGGCGACGCTTCTGGAAATCTTGGGCTTCGCGCCTTCGGTGAACTGCCTGGAGGACATCGTGTCGCGAGCGGCGGAGCATGCCGAGGTCTACTTTGACCAACAAGAGCCGGTCGACCCGACGACGGAGGAAGAGATCTTGGTTGTCACGAGCGACTGTAAAGGGGTGCCGATGCGTAAGGCTGACGCACCGGAGACGAAGCAAAGCGACGACGCGGCGAGAGAGAAAGGCAAGCGGTTGAAGAAGGGAGAGAAGCGTGGGCAGAAGCGGATGGCCTGTGTGGGCGGTGTCTACTCAGTAAGCCCCTATTGTCGCACCGTTGACGAGGTGCTTGACGAAATCCTTCGCAAGGAGACTCAGCAACGCCGGCCCGACCCCACGAACAAGCGACTGCGGGCCGCGCTGACTCGCGAAGTCGATGGCGAGCAAGTCAACGGCAAAGAGGTGATCTTCGAATGGCTTGCCGATGAGGTGCAGCAGCGCGATCCGCGAGAGCATCGGACGGTCGTGGCAATCATGGATGGGGAAACGAAGCTTCGCGACTTGCAGGAAGAGAAGCTGAACCGGGCGGTCGGCATCTTGGACATCTGGCACGTCACGGAATACCTCTGGAAACTCGCCTATTGTTTTCACGCAGAAGGCAGCAAGGAGGCGGAGGCGTTTGTGGCCGACTACCTGCGCAAACTGCTCGAAGGCAAGGTCCACCGCGTGATTGGTGGCATCCGTCAAATGGCGACCAAACGCAAGCCGTCGAAAGCGAAGCGTGCCAAGATCGAGCAATACCTGAACTACTTCGCAGAACGGTCTGAATACATGAAGTACGACGAGTACTTAGCCGCCGGCTACCCGATTGGCAGCGGGGTCGTCGAGGGCGCTTGCCGTCATCTGGTCAAGGACCGCATGGAACAGAGCGGCATGCGTTGGCGAATCGAGGGCGCGCAAGCGATTCTCAATCTTCGAGCGATCTACCTCAACAACGATTGGAACGATTTCCATGCCGCCCGCATTCAGGTGGAGCAACACAAACTGTACCCTTACAAGCGACGTTTATTCAGCATCCTAAATTGCGCAATGTGACGCGATCCGGAGGTTGCAACCAAATGACTTCGCCGCTCGCGGCGTCGAGGACGACGATGCGTTTTG
>CAZRNL010000606.1:0-1789 GCA_964601395.1 uncultured Silicimonas sp.
TCCCCAAGTGCTTTGGACGGGTTGAAGTCGGCAAGTTCTCCAGTCTAGGTGTGCGAAATTCAATCAAGGCGCCAAGTCCATGCAAATCCCCAACCACGTCCCGATCCCCGAACTCTATGTCTCATACGAAAGTGCGCAGAAGCTGAAAGTCGAGGCGGGCAACCTGCCCTCCTGGGATCTCACAACACGCCAGATCTGCGATCTGGAACTTCTGATGAACGGCGGATTCCATCCACTGAAGGGTTTCCTTTCAGAGACCGATTACACATCCGTGGTCGACGACATGCGCCTTGCAGATGGCACACTCTGGCCGATGCCGATCACGCTCGACGTGGGCGAATCCTTCGCCGAGGGACTGGAACTGGGACAGGACATCGCGCTCCGCGACCAGGAGGGCGTGATCCTTGCCACCATGACGGTGACCGACCGCTGGTCGCCTGACAAAACGCGCGAGGCAGAGAGTGTCTTCGGTGCGGATGACACGGCGCATCCGGCCGTCAATTATCTGCACAACGCCGCGGGTAAAGTCTATCTCGGCGGACCGGTGACGGGTATCCAGCAGCCTGTGCACTACGATTTCAAGGCCCGCCGCGACACGCCGAACGAATTGCGCGCCTATTTCCGCAAACTGGGCTGGCACCGGATCGTAGCCTTCCAGACGCGCAATCCTCTCCACCGTGCCCATCAGGAACTGACGTTCCGTGCGGCACGCGAAGCGCAGGCGAACCTGTTGATCCATCCGGTTGTCGGCCTGACCAAGCCGGGAGACGTCGATCACTTCACCCGCGTGCGCTGCTACGAGGCAGTGCTCGACAAGTACCCCGCCGCCACCACGACCATGTCGCTGCTCAACCTTGCCATGCGTATGGCAGGGCCGCGCGAGGCGGTGTGGCACGGCATCATCCGTCGCAACCATGGTTGCACCCACATGATCGTCGGACGCGACCACGCAGGACCGGGCAAGAACTCGAAGGGCCAGGATTTCTACGGTCCCTACGACGCGCAGGATCTCTTCGCCAAGCACCAGGAAGAAATCGGCATCGAAATGGTCGATTTCAAACAGATGGTCTACGTGCAGGACCGCGCCCAGTACGAAGCTGCGGACGAGGTCGCCGATGGAGCCACGGTTCTTGACATATCGGGCACCGAACTGCGCCGCCGCCTGCGCGAAGGCCTCGAGATCCCCGAGTGGTTCTCGTTCCCGGAAGTCGTCACCGAACTCCGCCGCCGCTATCCGCCCCGCTCGCAGCAGGGGTTCACCGTCTTCTTCACCGGGCTGTCCGGCTCGGGAAAATCAACCGTCGCCAACGCGCTGATGACAAAGCTGATGGAGATGGGCGGTCGCCCGGTGACGCTTCTCGACGGCGACATCGTGCGCAAGAACCTGTCCTCCGAACTCGGCTTCTCCAAGGAACACCGCGATCTGAACATCCGCCGCATCGGCTATGTCGCCTCCGAGATCACCAAGAACGGTGGTATCGCCATCTGCGCTCCCATCGCGCCTTATGCAACCACACGGCGGGCGGTGCGCGAAGAGATCGAGCAGTTCGGTGCCTTCGTCGAGGTTCACGTCGCCACACCGCTGGAAGAATGCGAGCGTCGCGACCGCAAAGGGCTCTACCGACTGGCGCGCGAAGGCAAGATCAAGGAGTTCACCGGCATTTCCGACCCCTACGATGTGCCGGAAGCGCCCGAGATTCGTCTCGATACCCAGAATGTCGAGGTTGATCACTGCGCCCATCAGGTGCTCTTGAAGCTGGAACAGATGGGCCTGGTTGCAGGCTGACAC
>CAZRNL010000607.1:0-245 GCA_964601395.1 uncultured Silicimonas sp.
CTGCGCGAGGAAGACCGCGAACGCTTCATCAAGCTGGGCCGGGAACTGGCGCGCGTGGCCTTCGAACACGTCGGCAAGAAACCGACGGACAAGGCGCTCAACACTGCCGCCAAGCACCTTGGTCTGGAAGAGGCTGAGGAACTTCTGGCCCGTCTGGGCTCGGCCGAACTGACCGCGCGCGAGGTGGTGAACACGCTTTACCCCGAACTCGTGGCCAAGAAAGGCGACGAGATCGACGCCGCCCG
>CAZRNL010000607.1:255-1788 GCA_964601395.1 uncultured Silicimonas sp.
CGGTCGACCCCGTCGGTGTCGCCAGGATCAACCCGTCGGCCTTGAACCGGGCCAGACCTTCCGGCGCGCGAACTGCTGTCAGCCGGTGCCGGGCGAACGGATCGTTGGCATCACCTATCGCGGCAAGGGCGTGATGATCCATACGATCGATTGCCGTGCGTTGCAGGAATTCGAGGATCAGCCCAAGCGCTGGGTCGATCTGCAATGGCATTCGGGGACCCACCCGGCGGTGCATACCGTCAGCCTCGATCTGACGATCGCCAACGATGCGGGCGTCCTGGGCCGCATCTGCACGCTGATCGGGGAGCAGCGGGCCAATATCTCGAACCTTCTCTTTCTCGACAGAAAGCCGGACTTCTATCGCCTGATTGTCGATGTAGACCTGCGTGACGTCGAGCATATGCATGCGGTCATGCTTGCGCTCGAGGCCGACAGCGACGTTGCATCCATCGCCCGCCACCGCGATCTTGAACGCAGGCCGTGACGGTGCAAGCTTCAGGGGTGATGCGGGGAAGCGATTAGGTGGTTTTCAAGCGGCGGACGCCAAAGAGCTATTACCAGATCGTTGCGGACAGCGTTTATCCGCGCGGCGGCTGGCGGCGCGCGTCGCAATACGTGATGCTGCGCCTTCGGCGCTTGCCCGATCCGGCCCACAAGATCAGCCGGGGAATCGCGGCCGGAGTCTTCACCAGCTTTACGCCGTTCTTCGGCTTCCACTTCATGATTGCGGCGGCCATCGCCTGGGCGCTGCGGGGCAACATCCTTGCGTCCCTTCTGGCTACGTTCTTCGGAAACCCCCTGACATTCCCGATCATCGCTGCCGTGTCGATGGAAATCGGGTCGTTCCTGCTTGGCACGCCGCCGGTGCCGCTCAATCGGGTAGGGCAGGCTTTCAGCCAGGCGTTTCAGCAACTCTGGCACAATTTCACCGCCGTGTTCACCGGTGGGGTGACCCACTGGGACCGGCTTGGCCAGTTCTTCGAGGTGATCTTCTTGCCCTATCTCGTCGGCGGAATCATTCCGGGTGTCGTCGCGGGACTGGCCGCGTACTACCTGTCGTACCCGATCATCGTGACCTACCAGAAGGCACGCGACCGGCGTAAACTGGCAAGATTGGAGAAACGGCGCCGCAAGCGGGCCGAGGAGGGACTGGAATGACGGCGCAGGGCAAGCTTCGGCTGGGCGTGAACATCGACCATGTCGCCACCGTGCGGAATGCCCGCGGCGGCGCCTATCCCGATCCGATCCGCGCTGCGAAACTCGCCGAGGACGCTGGCGCAGACGGCATCACCGCCCATCTGCGCGAAGATCGCCGGCACATTTCGGACGCCGATATCGAGGGGCTGATGGCGGCGCTTGACCTGCCGCTCAACTTCGAGATGGCAGCGACTCCGGAGATGCAGGCGATCGCCCTGCGTCACCGTCCGCACGCGGTCTGCATCGTTCCCGAAAAACGCGAGGAACGCACGACCGAGGGGGGGCTCGAGGTTGCGCGGGAAGAAAACCGGCTCGCGCATTTCATTGCACCATTGC
>CAZRNL010000608.1:0-633 GCA_964601395.1 uncultured Silicimonas sp.
TTGGGCCTCGTGCTGCCGGTTATTCACCAGTTGCCGCCCGTCGGGGTTGTTCATCTGCCAGACGAGTTCACCGTCCAGAAACAATTGATGCAGGTCCTCAGCATAGCGGTATTGCCAGGCCACGTGATGCCACTCGGTATCCTTGATGCCAGCATTGGCCGGATCGCCCACAATTCCCTTGGGGCGATGCCACGGATGCAGATCCTTCAAGGCCTGGTCAGGCTGGGCGCCGAAGAAATGGACCCCTGGGGCCATGCTTCCGTCGGTGGAATTGACGTCGGAGAGGTACAATTCCCAAACGCCACGCTCAGATCTGTCATAGGTGCCGCAGATGTGCCCGAAATTGAAAGGCTGTTTGGTTGGGCTCTCTTTATCACGAAAAGCCTGGAACGGCCCGCCGCGTCGAACCCACGCTTCAACCGTCCACTCCTTGTCGCACGTTTTCAGGTCGAGCTTTGGGTTGCCTTTCACGGGGGTCGCCCAGCCGTGTTCGCCATGACCCGTATCTTGCGGGAATCGCCCCTTGCGGCCGGGCCAGGAAAATCGCCTGTCGCCGCCCATGTTCGTCCAGGTCAGCGCCAGCTCCTGGTCGCCCATCACGTCGGGCATCAGCCGACCGTTCGGACCCTGCCA
>CAZRNL010000608.1:643-1785 GCA_964601395.1 uncultured Silicimonas sp.
CAATCGTATAGCACTACTGTATGCTTGTCGGGGCCGATCACGCGAAGAGCGTCAGGCAGTACCTTCAAAGTCAGTTCTCTCTCATCCTTCAGACCGTTGGCGCCGGTCGCCTCGATGCGAATGGTGGTTTTGCCCTTATCGACTGGCGTGCCTTGCAACTCTCCCGTCCGACCGTCGAGTTGAACCCCTTCAGGCAACCGACCGGTGAGCACTGTCCACCGCACAGGCTGGGTCATGTGCTCTGTCGTGATCACCGTCCGGTATTCGGATCCCGGAAAGGCTGGCGGCAGCGACTCCGTGATGATTCTTCCTTTCTCGACAGACAGAGTGAACGAGTGCTGGTCTGTCTGGCGTCCTTTGTCCGTCGCGCGAATCACAAAGGCCTGTTTCTCGGCCGCGACTATGGCTTTCCCACGCAAGGTGCCGGTCACACCGTCCAGCTCCAATCCAGTCGGAAGTTGTCCCTCAACGACCTCCCAGTTCACATCGCCCTTCGCGGCGTCCGTCGCAAGCTGCACCGAGTAAGGAACCTGGAGTCCGGGCACGGGAAGTTCCTCACGAATGATGGACAACCGCTCGGCCGCCGGGTAGCGCATGGTCTTCGAGATTCGGATCTCATCGATCTCGCCTTCAAAGTTTCCATAATTGAGATGAAACGGCGGATCCTGCGAATGGAAAAAGCCGCCGACCACAAAAGGCACACCGACGTTCTCGGCGTCGTTGACGACCTTCCCTTGCTGGCTTCCGGGCAAGGGCAGCTGCATTTTGCGGATCAGCTTGCCGTCGAGGAAGAAAAAATGCGTTTGGTCCCGATAGCGGAACTGCCAGGCCACGTGGTGCCATTGGTTGTCGGTGATCATGGCGGGCTCCGCGCCGGTGAAGTGCCCGCCCCCGTAGTTGGAAATCAACAGGCCACTGGTGTCGTGATTGGGGTCCTTGCCCCGCGGCGAGCCCATGAAGCGTGCGGACGGAGCAATACCGTTCTTCAGCGGCCCTAGCTTCGGTCCACTGTTCAGCGAGAAGTTCCAGCCGCCCCGCAGCCCGACGGGCAGACCAAAACCTTCGTCTTCGGTGCCGCAAATATTCGCGTAGGTACTTCCGGCGTCCTGGCAGTCCTCGCAGGTATAGCGCACCCATGCTTC
>CAZRNL010000609.1:0-1785 GCA_964601395.1 uncultured Silicimonas sp.
CCATTCGTTTCACAGAGCAGCAGCCGGGGCGTCTCGATGTCCATGATGGGCAACAGGTAGTAGTCCGTGGGCTGCGCGTTGGCCGCGTCCATGCGGACCAGAATCGTGATGTCCGGAGCCAGCCGGCGATTGATCTGGATCAGCCAGCGCAGCGACCCGGCGGGAGTCTCCCGGCACCGCGACAGGACCATCGAGGCGCTGAACTCGCCGTTGATCAGGAGCAGGTCGCTGGTCGCATCGCGGGTCACGCTGGCTCCGACCGCGTCGAGGCGACGCATGATGTCGGCCACGAGGCGCGGATACAACGCGCGGAGATCGCGGTTAATTTCCACATAGCGGTAGTCCCGTTCCGGCTCGTAGCCGGCGAGACGGTAAGCCTGCAGCAGGCTGCCGAATCGGGAGCGGTAGGCGGCGCTGGAGGGGGCATCATCAGCCGCATCGATCAGGTGACTCGATAGCTGGGCATGGCGCTGGATGAGGCACTTTAGCCGGGCCAGCATCTCGTCGTCCGTGAGGCGCCGGGCCCGCTCCTGAATGATGCCCCGCGCCGTGAAGAACGCCTCAGACGACACCACGGGCGGAAACGCCTCATTGGATCGGACCCACATGTCGGGCGTGTTGTGGACGTGCTTCTTCTTCAGCTTGAACGACGTGCGGTTGTAAACGTTATTGCCGATGTACTTCTCGTTCGTCAGCACTTGATGCACCGTGCCGCGATTCCAGGCCCGTCCCAGATCGGTTCGCACCCCCTGGGCGTTGAGTGCGGCCGCGATCTCGGCCTCGCGTTTGCCGCTGACGAACTCGTCGTAGATCCACCGCACGATGCGGAGCTCGTCGTCCGGCCCCGGCACCAGGACGACGCGGTCGGTTTGCAGGCTCTTGTGTTCACCGATCGCGAGCACGCCCTTCTGGTCGCCCGTCTGGCTGATCAGCATCCGCCGCAGGCCGAATCCCGCCATGCCTCCCTGGCGATACCCGAGTTCAATCAGCCGGCATTGGCCCTGGAAGACTTTGGACGACAGCTCGCGACTGTACTCCCCGGCCATGGCCCGCTTGACGCTTTTGATGATTGTGGATGTCGGGCCGCCATCGTTCTCGAACTGCTCGGCGCAGTAATGGACCTCGATCCCCGCCCGTTTGCAGAGGTATTCGTAATAAGCGCTCTCGTCGGCGTCCTGAAACCGTCCCCAGCGGCTGATGTCGTAGACCAAGATGGCCCGAAAGTCGGCCTGCCCACTTTGCACGTCAGCGAACAGTTGCCGCAGTTGTTCGCGGCCAGCCACGTTGAGCCCGCTCTTGCCTGCGTCGGCGTAGGTCCGCACGATCTCATAGCCCCGGCGGGCGGCGAATTCCCGAATCGCGTCCTCCTGGTTCGCCGTGGAATACTGCTGGTGTTCCGTGGACATGCGAACGTACTGAGCCGCGGGGATGGGCGCAGGAGTCGGAGAAGACGCTGTCATTTCATGGGTCTGGTACTGAGGTATGGGGATGGCGCCGGACGCGCACTGGTCAACTTTCGCGTCAGCCATTGTGTATCAAGCCTGTGTGACGGCGCGGGAGACCGTTGTGTGATCTGCGTGTGAACCCACACGTCTACTGCACCAGCCGCAAGGCGTAGTGACCTGGCACCGAACCATCGATGGCATCAGCCAGGACGCTCATTTTCGCGTCGCGAAGCTTACTGCGCAGTGTCTTGACGACACTCCGAATTGCCTCGTCCGTGCGAACTCCGTCCCAAACGTCTGTCAACAGGTCTTCGTAGGCGACATAGGTGTTGGGGCGGCG
>CAZRNL010000610.1:0-1772 GCA_964601395.1 uncultured Silicimonas sp.
CGTCGAAATCGACGAACTTTGCAGACCAGCCGAAGCGCCTGATGGTCTGGGTCAGCTGGGTGTAGGTGCCGCCGTAAAGCCGGGTCGAGGACACCACGTTGCAGCCAGGCATCATCAGCGGGAACAACGCCATGATCTGCGCCGCGTGACCGGACGAACAGCAGATACCGCCTACCCCGCCTTCAAGGTGCGTGATCCGCTCGGCCAGCGCCGATACCGTGGGGTTGGTCAGCCGCGAGTAGATGTAGCCCACTTCCTGAAGGTTGAAGAGCCGCGCGGCGTGTGCGGCGTCCTTGAAGGCATATGCGGTGGTTTGATAGATCGGCACCTGTCGCGCTCCGGTGGCCGGATCGGGTGCAGCGCCCGCGTGGATCTGGAGTGTATCGAAGCCCAGTTGACGGTCTGACATTTTCTTTGGTTCTCCCTGACGTTCGCGCGCGACACTAGTGACCGATGCCGCTCTGTGCAACGCTGCCTGTGATGTTACTAGCGCATCCAGAGCCGCTCGCGCCTGATCCGGTTCCGGATCGCCTTCTCGGTCGTCGGCAACTGTGCCTGGTCGAACAGCGCCCGAACCCTCTCGCCCCGGCGCTGGTAGATCATGCGGCGGAAGGGCTCATGGGATTTCAGCACTTTCTTGATCCGGTTCGGCGATGCGATTTCGGCAAGAAGCGCCAGCGTGTCATCTGGTGCACGGGCGTAGAGCAGGGGCAGCGCGCGCCAGTGACAGGTCACGTCGCCATCCAGCCCGTCGAGTTCCGGACCGGGCCGCCCCCCGCCCAGCCCGGCGATGACCACAGGCAGCGCCGCTTGATCCAGCCATGGGTCCAGGGTCTGGCTGGCAAGCTCGGGCATCGACCCGTCCTGAAGGCCCGTCATCACCTCGATCATCCGTTGTGCAAAGATCCGCGGGCAGCGGTAATGGAACCAGCCGGCATTGAAATAGAGGTATCTCTCCCAGTGCTCTTCGGGTTGCGTGAGGTCCAGGGTCGGCTCGAACGGTACACCGAAACGTTCGTAGATGGCGCGCCAGATGACGTCGTAACCGGGACCGTAGAGTTGCGGTTCCGGCCAGGTCGCCTCGCGTGCCATTGACGCCGAGGGCCTGTTGAAATCGAAAGGCACCGCGTCTATCGGCCCCGTGATCAGAGTATCCGTGTCGAAGAAGACGAACGGCCTGTCGGCATCCAGCGCGGTCAGGGCTTCGATCTTGTTGCCGTAGGGATATGCCGACCCGAAATGGTTGCTTTCGAAGGGGACGATTTCCGCGTCAAGCGGACCCAGAAGCAGCGACCGGGCCTCGTCATCCGATATGCCGGGGTCCTGGGGCCACAGCGGACCCGGCTGCGGTTCGGCGACCAGCAGACGCCCGGCGAAGCCCGGAGCAGAATGGCGGAGCGACGCGGCGAAAAGCACGGCTTCATAGGTCAGCCGCCCGCCTTGGGCAACGACAACAATGTCGAACGAGCTCTGAGAGGATGGTTGTTCCTGCATGGCTTTCGGCGGCGCTTCACCGCGTCCTTATAGGCATGCGAAGGTGACATCGGAAGCCCGTCGGCTCCAGAGTTCCACGCATCGACGATCCGGGCAGAACGCAGACACAGTCCTGTATACAATGGTCTACGGCTAAATATCGGATTCTGCGACGAAAATTCCTTTTCAAAGTTTGCGAAGTCTCGCTATTTTATGGAGTGAGCAGTTCAAAGGCGTACCGTCATGGCCCCCATAGAAGACCATCCACTACGCTATGCGCTGGCCAACGAGCTGCACGC
>CAZRNL010000611.1:0-1770 GCA_964601395.1 uncultured Silicimonas sp.
ATATCGAAGATACCGAGACCGAAGTGGGATATCCGCATAAGGACCTCGCACGAACGAGCGGCATCCGGTCAATAGTCGCGGTTCCGATGGTCAAGGATGGTACCGCGGTCGGAGTGATCAATCTGGCCGATGCCGCCCCGAAGGCATTTTCGCCCCGTCAGATCGCCCTGCTGGAAACCTTTGCTTCCCAGGCCGTGATCGCGATCAACAACACGCGGCTGTTCGAGGAAGTGCAGGCCCGCACCGCCGAGGTGACCGAGGCGCTGGAATACCAGACGGCCACGTCGGAAGTGCTGGCCGTAATCTCGCGCTCGCCCAACGAACTGGAGCCGGTGCTCGACGCGATCCTGACGGTCGCGGCACGGCTCTGCACCCCGCAATACGCCTTTTTTGCCATGCGCGACCCGACCGACGGGCTGTATCGCGTGGCGCAGACGCATAACGTGTCGTCGGCCTTCATCGAGTACCTGCGCGCCAACCCCATCGCACCGGGTGAAGGCACATGCATCGGGCGGACGGCGCGGACGGCGCGCACGGTGCACATCGCCGACACGCAGACCGACGACAGCTATGCCTGGAAGGAAGCCGCGGAGATCGGCGCCTACCGCACGACCCTGGGCGTGCCGCTGCTCAGGGACAGCATCGTCGTCGGCGTCATCGTGATGGCCGACGGCAAGCCGAATGCGTTCTCGGCCCGCCAGATCGCCCTGCTGGAGACTTTCGCCGCGCAAGCTGTCATCGCGATCAACAACACGCGGCTCTTCGAGGAAGTGCGGGCGCGCACCGCCGAGGTGGAGGAGGCGCTGGAACAGCAGAAGGCCTCGGCCGAGATCCTCAGCGTCATCAGCCAGTCCGTCGAGGACACCCGCCCGGTGTTCGAGAAGATCCTCGACAGTTGCCGACACCTGTTCGGCGGCGAGGAACTGGACGTGCTGCTGATCGACGAGAACGGCCTGCTGCAGGTGGCGGCCTATCTCGGCAATTACGAGAAGGAGTTGCTCGACACCTTCCCCGCGCCCTGGGAGATCACGCCGGCGGGCGAGGCGATCCGCACCCGGCGCGTGGTCAACTACGTCGATTGCGCCAACAATCCCGACACCCCGCGTGTCCTGCGGAAGATGGCGCGGATCGCCAGTTATCACTCCGTCGCCTTCGCGCCGATGATCTGGGAGGGCAAGGGCATCGGCGTGATCGGCGTGGCGCGTTCGGCCAACACGTTCACGGACCGGGAGCTGCACATCATGCAGGGCTTCGCCGACCAGGCCGTGATCGCCATCCATAACGCTCGGCTGTTCAGAGAAACCGAGACGGCGCTGGCGCGCCAGACCGCCAGCGCCGACATCCTGCGCGTGATCAGCCAGTCGCCCACCGATGTGACGCCGGTGTTCGACGCAATCGCCACGACGGCGCTTCGCCTGCTGGAATGCGACGGCTCCGGCATCCTGATCCGGCAAGGCGATACCTTCACCCTGTCGGCAGGGGCCACCACCGACGGGCGCGTGTTCGAGCTCAGCGGCCGCCAGAATCCCATCGAACCGGACAAGAACTTTCCATCGCAGGTCTTTGCCACCGGCGAGATGGTGTATGTCCCGGATGCGTCGCAGATCGATCTGCCCGAACACGAGGTCGAGGCGTTCAGGACGTTCGAGATGCAGACGGCGATCTTCATGCCGCTGTTGCGCAATTCCGAATGCGTCGGCGTCCTGACATTCGACCGCATGACCGCGCGCCCCTTCACGGATGCACAGATCGAACTGGCGAGGAGCTTTT
>CAZRNL010000612.1:0-1770 GCA_964601395.1 uncultured Silicimonas sp.
TAACACGACATCCACCGCAAAAGTTCCGACCAACCGAAGAAATTATCCGGCGGGGTGAAACTCTTTCCGGGCATTCATCGTGACTGAGGCACCAAACCTTGAATGGAGGCTGTTATGACCAGACTATTCCTGACCACTGCCGTTGCACTTGCGCTGGGTACATCCGCGTTCGCGAAGGCTCACGACTAGGGCCAGACCGAAACACCGGGCGAAAACGTCGGCTCCGAAACTGTTATCAACTCGCAGGGCGTTGCCGTGATCGTCAGCGGCGGCAAGGGCAAGGGAAGCCAGGGCAACGGCGGAAAATCCGCAACCGCCGGCCGGTGATTGCCAAGACGCGAAGAACGGCAGGGTTTCGTCCCTGCCGTTCCGAGACGATGCCTTGGTGGTGTCAGGCTGAAAGGAAGGACGCGACAGCGGCTTCGAATTCCCTGGGTTTGTCGGCATGCAGCCAATGACCGGCTCCCGGAATCTTCGCGAAGACCGCTTTCGGAAACAGCGTCCTTATCCTGTCGCGGTAGTCGCGGCGGACATAGTCGCTCTCTGACCCTGACAGGAACAGCGCGGGGCGGTCGAAGACGCCGTCGATCTCGGGAAACCCGATGATCCGCTCCATGTCGCGGGCCAGGACGTCAAGGTTCAGACGCCAGCGCTTTTCCTTCACGTCGAGGGACTGCAGCAGGAACGCCCTTACGCCCGGTTCTGCGATGCTGGCCGCAAGCTGGCGATCTGCGTCGCTTCGCGTTTCGACCGACGACAGGTTGAGTTCGCGCATCGCGTCAATCAGCGGCATCTGAGTATGGCCATACGTTACCGGAGCGATATCGGCCACTACCAGACGCTGCACCTTGTCCGGGTGCTCCAACGCCAACACCATCGCCGCCTTGCCTCCCATGGAATGGCCAAGCACATCCGAAGGTTCGGCAATAAGGCGCGCAAGGTCTCCTGCCATGTCGGGATAGCTTTGGGCATCGAACCAGGGGCTTTCGCCGTGATTGCGCATGTCGACAGCGCGAACTTCGCGGTTGTCGGAAAGGCGCTTGGCCACAACTCCCCAGTTTCGTGCCGATCCGAAAAGACCGTGCGCGATCAAGAGCGGTGGAGCGTTGGTCGGATTTCCGTGCGTGGTGACATTCAGCATGGCTTTTCTTAGCCCGCGCATCGCGCTATCGCCAGTGTCATGGAGACGAACGAACGCGTCAGGGCTATGGCCGAGAAAATATCCTCCCAGCTTCGGGTGCGTGGTGAGGGGCTTGCCGAAGTGACCGAGCGCGCTGGGCGGAAGCTTCCCAGATATCTTCGCGCTGACGCGGCCGTCATGATCGAAGCCGAAAAGTTGGCGGCCAATCCCAAGTTGGCACGACTGGTGGATGAGCGTCGGCTGTTGAAGGCCGAAAAACGGCTGAACAGGTATCTCGACAAGCAGAGCCCCGCCGCCGAGAGACGGGGAGAAATTCTGGATGTGATCGCCAAGGTCGCGTTCGTTTTCGTGACGGTCGTGCTGTCCGTCTTCTTTCTGCTGATCTGGCGCGGCTACTTCGACTAAAGCGTCGGATAGACGGGGAAGCGCTGGCAGAGCGTCAGGACTTCGTTCATCACCCTGGCCTCCACGTCGCCGTTGCCTTCCTCGCCATTGGCAGCCAGTCCGTCGACAACTTCCGTTATCCAACGCCCGATCTGGCGGAACTCCGTTTCGCCGAACCCGCGTGTCGTGCCTGCAGGCGAGCCGAGGCGGATGCCGGAGGTGATCGTCGGCTTCTCGGTATCGAA
>CAZRNL010000613.1:0-1749 GCA_964601395.1 uncultured Silicimonas sp.
GCTTCGATTGACGTAAGCGTTGCCCACCTCGACCCGTTCGGTCCAGCGTCGAATCTCCTCGACATCCAAGGACTGCAGACCTCCGGTCAGACCGAACTCGACGACATCCGCGCTCAGTTGGCCGCGATGCAGGCGCAACTCGAAAAGATGGGCAAGAAATCCTGAGTGGATTTCCTACCTGAAGATCTGTCGCACGCTGTCAGCCAGTAGCTGCACCACGACGGCTTCGCTGAGGTACCCTGTTTCGTCCAGGTTACGGGCAGACTGATAGCGGCGGATGGCGCGGCGGGAATCGTCGTCGAAAACGCCGTCGACCGGGCCGGGTCGCAGACCAAGAGCGTCGAGCCGCGCTTCGATCACCTGTCGTGTGCGGGGCGAAAGGCTCAACGCGTCTTCGGTCCTTGCAGCGGCGCTGTTCGCCTGCGAATTGCGCGCGTCGACCTCAAGTGCCGCGATCCGTGTCTGCGCCTCGTCCCGAAAGGCTCCGCCGGGAGCAAGCTGCAAGTAATCACGGTAGGCCTGAAGATTGTTCTGCTGCGTCGCCTCGTCCCAAAGCTGGCGGTCGCGCGCGTCCGTGTCGCGGCGTTTCTGCAACTCGACCGCGGACAAAAGCTCTCGGGCTTCCTCGGAGAACTCGCCGTCGGGATAGCGGCCAAGGTAGGCTCTCAGGCCTGTCTCATCGCCAAGGGCTCCGGTCTCGTCCCAGAAGGCGCGATCCTGTGCCAGAAGCTGCGCGCGCCTGCGTTCGGCTTCAGCTTCAAGTTCGGCGGCGCGGCGCTCGGCCTGCCCGTCCAGGCGCGCGATCTGATCGGCGGTCAGAAAGCCCGTGCCATCGAAGCCCTGAGCCGTCTGCCAAGCGGCGATCGCCGTCCGGGTGCCGCGCCCGAAGATGCCGTCTATGCCGCGCGTATTGTAGTCCAGCAGCGACAGATCGCGCTGGATTTCGCGGCGCTGGTCGCGGGTAAGGTCCAGGGCCTGCTCGGCGCGCTCGGTGCGCAGTTCGGGCGTATCGGTCAGGGCCTGAATTCGGTTTTCCGCCATGCGGCGGAACTGACCGTCGGGATATGCCTGAACATAGCCGCGATAGGCAGCAAGCGTGTTCTCGGAATCGGCCTCGCGCCAGGCGCGTATGTCGCGCAGCCTTTGGGCCGTGTCCTCGCTCGCGGGCGGTTGTGCGGGAGCTGCCGAGACGGGCGGAACGGCCCGCTCCACGAAAACATAGCCCGAGGGCTCGAATCCTGCGACGCGCAATCCGCTGCGCTGCGCTTCCGCCACCAGATCCGCACCCGGGCGGACCAGCCGGTCTTCGACAAACCGCGCTACGGTCCGCGGGTCACCGAGCAGCACAGTGACACCCTGTGGAATGTCCAAGGTGCCAAGACCTGCCGAGACAAAACCCCCGTATGCCGTGTCGAGATCGTCTGTCGCAAGGATCAGGACCGCATGGCCCGGTTTACCCGCTAGCCAGGCGGTCACGGTCGAGAGCGGCAGCGATGTCGCGGCCAGCGAGGCTAGGGGGCCGGTATCGCCATCTGTGGGAAGGTAGTAGGTCTCGGTGGCTGTATGAAGGAAACGCCCGCCGAGAACGACCAGCAGCCGATCCGAGGCGTCGGCCATCTGGCCAAACTCGGCCAATGCCTGGCTCATGTCATCAAGGTCGGCGTCGCGGCGCGCCACGACCCGAACGCCCGCGCGATCCAGAGCATCGGACGCATCGGTGATCTCGTCACCACGTCGCACATCGCTGAC
>CAZRNL010000614.1:0-1747 GCA_964601395.1 uncultured Silicimonas sp.
GCGCGGGTCGAGGCCGAAGAGGCGATGGCCGACGAATAGGGCGCCCGGCGTCCAACCTTTCCGAATCGAAGGGCCGGCTGATCAGCCGGCCCTTTTTCGTTCCGTTTTGCGGTGCCGTGACGGCCGGTCAGCTGGCGGTTCCGCGCAGGCTGTGTTTCAGCGAAAGTGACAGGCAGATCGAGTCGAGAACCTCTTCGGCCGAGCGCGCCTTGCGGCTGCTCATGTCTATGAAAGACAGGACCGCCTCGCGTTCAGGCCGTGGAATCGAATCGAGGATTGTGTTGGACACGGCCGGGGGTGGAGGCACGTCTCTCTCCATTGCTCAGGGTTGCGAAACACACTTTAAGGTTGCAATTCGTGCCATCAACCTGTCTAAATGGACAGGTCAGGGGCTGTGCTGCCATCGTCGCCGGAGAGGCCGTTCGCGGGTTTCCGCGGCCATGAGCGACATCTGTGCGCGGCCATGAAAGACAGGCATTTGGAAAGACGCGCAGGTATGTGGCGGGCAACCGGACAACTTCCCAAGGAAAAGCCCAAAGAGGCTGAAACCGCGCGCCGCGCGCCGCGCAAGCGCACCCTCGATCAGATGATCCTGGACCTTGGCAAAATGGCGCCCTGCGGCTTTTCGGCGGGGCTGCATATCCGATTCGCGGCACCGCTGGTCTATGTCCGGACCTACCCCGAGTCCTGGCTGAAGACCTATGACGAGAATGCCTACGCCCTGCGCGACCCGCTGGTCTTCTGGGGGCTTGGCGTCAAGGGCCAAACCCGGTGGAGCGATATCCGCCTGCCTGATCCCTTCAACATCATCGGTCAGGCCCGCAAGGCGGGGCTGGTCTTTGGCGCTGTCGTTTCCTGTGGCCCGATCACCTCGCGGTCGATCGTGGGGCTTGCGCGCAACGACCGCGAATACACCGAAGATGAAATCGACGCTGCCGCTGCCCTGGTTCACGAGTTGCACGACGCGGCCGAGCCGCCGACCGAGTTGACGCCGGCGCAGATCGAGGCATTGCGTCTTCTCGCCGATGGGGACAGGCACACCGCTGCGGCTGCGAAGCTCGGGATCTCGGAAAGCGCGTTCAAGGTTCGATTGCAATCGGCCCGCGTCCGGCTCGGCGCCCGCACCACGGCTCAGGCATTGAAGAAGGCGCGTGAATACGGGCTTATCTGAAGTCGCGGCCTCCCCGCGAAAGGTTTTACAACCCCAAGCTGGAGGCTACCATGCAAGCGACGACCCTTTCCTTCAACAACCTGCACAAGCACGGCGATCTTTTCGCGAACATGCTGCGCGCGCGCCATCGGACATTCATCGAACGCAATCACTGGGACCTGCCGCAGGCCGATGGAATGGAGTTCGACCAGTACGATACACCCGCAAGCCGCTGGGTAGCGGTGCATGAATTCGGACGTGTCCTGGCCGGCGTACGCCTGACACCCACGACCGCGCGGGTCGGCATCTACACCTACATGATACGTGACGCGCAACGCGGGCTGCTCGAGTCGATCCCGCGCGATCTGCTTTGGGAAGAGGCACCAGTCGCCCCGCATATCTGGGAATCGAGCCGTGTCTTCGTCTCTGAGGATGTGCCCGCAAAGATCCGCCTGCGCGTCCAGATCGAACTGATCGGCGAGATGGTCCGGTCCGCTCGCGATCTTGGCGCGACGCAGGTTCTCGGGCTGATCCCGGAACATTCGCCACGCCTGGCCCGCCGCACGGGGATCGACTGCGTGGCCGCGGGTCCGGTCC
>CAZRNL010000615.1:0-1744 GCA_964601395.1 uncultured Silicimonas sp.
CTTGGCCCACTGGTTGACGTGCCAGGTGCCGTCCTCGCCCCGTTCGGCGACGCGCAACTTGCCGCTGTCCAGCGCCAGGAGCGTGCTTTCGATGGCCTCCCGCGTCTCGCCGCCGGTCGCGGGCGTGATCTGGTCGCGGGCGTCCCAGGCGGCTTCTATTGCAGCTTCAAGCTGGGCGTTCGACATGGGGCGGCTCCTCCGGGCGTTTCGTTCGACGCGACCGCCTATATCGGGCAGGCGGCGTGGCGGCAACTGCTGGAACGCATGAAGCGGATTTCCGTCCCGTTTTCGCGTGTCGCCGCCACGTCTCAGAACGGGCCCGGTGCGGGATTCGCCCCGCAGACCAGAACCGCAACGCGCTCACCCTTTTCGGGCCGGTAGACACCGGACAGAAGTGCGGCCAGCGCGGCGGCGCCGGCGGGCTCGACCCATTGCCGCGCTGTCTGCCAGAGAATGCGCTGCGCGGCGGCGATGGACTCGTCCGTCACGAGGACGCCTGTGACATCGGTCGCGACCGCGAGGTCGTGGCAGATGCGGCCGATCTTCCGCGCACCGAGCGCATTGGCGGCGATGCCGCCCACGTCGGTCTCGGTCTCGGGGCCGTGCTTGAGAGCGTTTGCCAGCGTTGCGGCCTGTTCGGGTTCAACGGCGACGATCTTGCGGCGGCCGTCGTTCCAGGCCATCGCCCCCGCGATCAGCCCGCCGCCGCCGACGGCGATGAGGACGGTGTCGGCGTCCAGCCCCTGTGCTTCCCACTCGCGCAGAAACGTCCCCTGCCCCGCGACGGTCAGCAGCGCATCGTAGGCGTGGATCTGCATCGCTCCGGTGCGGGCCTCATGCGCCTTCGCGGCGTCGAGCGCGTCGGAGTAGAGGCCCGGCACCACGGTCAGATCGGCACCTGTATCGCGGATCAGCGCGATCTTGGCGGGTCCCGCCATCTCGGGCACGAAGATCGCCGCCTTGTGGCCGAGGCTGCGTGCCGCGAAGGCGACAGCTGCACCGTGATTGCCGCCCGACGCGGCCACCACCCCGCCCGCAGGCACGTCCGAGGCCAGAAGCGTGTTGAACGCGCCGCGCACCTTGAAGCTGCCGGTCAGTTGCGTGTTCTCGAGCTTGACCGGCAGCGGAGCGGCGAGGCCCGGCACAAGCATGGTCATCACCGGGGTCACGTGAATATGGCCCGCGATGCGCCCTGCTGCGGCTTCGATTTCGTCGGGGGTGACTGTCGCGGTCATGTGAGGTCCTGCCATTGGACAAGTTCTTCCCTTCCTGCCATGCAGTTGGACCGAGAGACAAGGAGCCCGCCGATGAGGGACGACCGCAAACGCACTTTTCGCGATGCCCACGAGGATATCGAAACCGCTAGGGACATTCCGGACACCGCGCAGACCCGGTCGCCGTCCTACCGGCTGGCCTTCGCCGACGACGAGTTCCTGCTGCGCGACGAACTGAGGCCGGTCCGGCTTCAGCTGGAACTGCTGAAGACCGAGCTTCTGATGACCGAGTACGGGATCAATTCGACCGTGGTCCTGTTCGGAGGAGCACGCATCCCGTCGCCTGCGGAAAAGGGCGGTGCGCGGACCGAGACGCTGGCGGACCTGAGCCGGTTCTACGAAGAGGCACGGCGCTTTGCGCGGATCGTCACCGAGCGGTCGCTGGCCGAAGGCAAGGGCGAGAACGTCATCGCCACCGGCGGAGGGCCGGGTGTGATGGAGGCGGGAAACCGAGGCGCGGCCGAGGCGGG
>CAZRNL010000616.1:0-1742 GCA_964601395.1 uncultured Silicimonas sp.
CCGGGCCCTTGTGCTCGATCGTCAGGTAGGAAATGCAAAGCCGCGCATCGAGGCGGTAGGGCTCGGGGAAGGCATCGGTCGGGCAGATATCGAGACAGCGCCTGCAACTGCCGCAATGGTCGATTTCGGCATGATCTGCCGGCAGGTCGAGGGTCGTGAAGATCGCGCCCAAGAAGAACCAGTTGCCCAGGTCGCGGCTGACCAGATTCGTGTGCTTGCCCTGCCAGCCAAGCCCGGCGGCCTGGCCAAGCGGCTTTTCCGGCACCGGAGCGGTATCGACGAAAACCTTAACCTCGCATCCCGTCTCGGCCACCATCCAGCGCGCTACGCGCTTGAGGCGCTTCTTCAGTACGTCATGATAGTCCTTGTTGCGCGCATAGACCGAGATCACGCCACGGTCCGTTCGCTCCAGGTCCTCCAGCGGATCGTGATCGGGGGTATAGGGTTCGGCCAGCATCAGGATCGACTGTGCCTCGGGCCAAAGCGCCTTCGGGTTGCCGCGCCAGCCGGCCCGGTCCTCAAGCCAGGTCATCTGCCCGTGATGCCCGGCTTCCAGGTATGCGCCAAGCCTTCGGGGCACCTCGGGTACGGCCTCGGGTCGGCAGACCCGCGCCATCGCAAAGCCCTCGGACAGGGCGACGTCCAGAAGACGGGTCTTCAAGGTGTCAGGCATGACTACCTTCCTGACAGTATCCCGGAGGGAGCCGCCGCAGGGAAAGTCTGGAACCTTTCCTGCACGGATCAGAAATCCAGATCGGCATAATGTGCAGGCGGCGGGAAGCCCGGCACGGCGTCCGCCAGCAGGCTGCGGAAGGCCGGCCGCGACTTGATCTTTGCATACCAGTCCTTGACCGTCTCGTTGCGGTGCCAGTCAACGTCCGAGATGTAATCGAGCGCCGACAGGTGCGCGGCGGCGGCGAAATCGGCCAATGTCAATTCGTTGCCCGCCAGCCAGCGACGCTGCTCCAGCAACTGGCCCATGTAGTCCAGATGGAACTTGATCGCCCGCGCCCCCGACTTGACGTTTCCGCTGTCGGGGTAGCCTTCCTTGGTGATCTTCTTGTTGACCCGTTCGTAAAGCAGCTTCGACGTCACCTCGGAATGAAACTTGTCGTCGAACCAGCCGACCAGCCGACGCACTTCGTGGCGACCGGCGGCATCCCTTGGAAGAAGCGGCGGGTCTGGGTGGCGTTCCTCGATATACTCGCAGATCGCTGCGCTTTCGGTCAGCGTCAGCCCGTCCATCTTCAGGACAGGCACCTTGCCTGCCGGATTGCGGCGCATGAAATCGGCGTCGCGTTCCCAGTAGCGTTCCTCGACCAGTTCGACCTCGAGCCGTTTCTCCGCCAGCGACAGCCGGACCTTGCGGCAAAACGGCGACAGCGTGACATGATAAAGCCGGATCATGGAAAATACCCCCGATATCGTCCTGAATGCCCCTTTTCGCGGCGCAGGGTCAATCCTCGAAGCATTTCGCGCGGCCGTCGGCGGCAATCGTGGCGGCACCATCCGCGATGGAGTTGGCGCGACGCTGGATGAAGGCAGAGGGTTTCACCGCCTGACGCTCCTTCGGGTTGGGCAAGACAGCCGCCAGAAGAGCCGATTGCTGCGCATTCAACTCTGCGGCGGAGACCTTGAAATGGTGCAAGGCGGCTGCCTCGATGCCGAAGATACCGGTATCGAATTCGGCGACGTTCAGGTAGACCTCGACGATCCGGCGCTTACTCCACAGCGCCTCGACC
>CAZRNL010000617.1:0-224 GCA_964601395.1 uncultured Silicimonas sp.
CAAGTTGGACGCGATCGACCGGAAAATTCTGGCCGAATTGCAGGCGGATGGCCGGATGACGAACGTCGAACTGGCGAGCAGGGTCGGAATCTCGGCGCCGCCCTGTCTGCGCCGTGTCCGCACGCTGGAAGAGCAGGGATATATCCAGGGCTATCACGCATCGGTCAACGCCCGTGCGCTGGGCTTCGAGGTACAGGTGTTCGCCATGGTCGGGCTGCAAAGCC
>CAZRNL010000617.1:234-1734 GCA_964601395.1 uncultured Silicimonas sp.
CGGATCTGAACGCGTTCGAAGCCCGTTGCCGCGAATGGCCGCTGGTCCGCGAATGTCACATGCTGAATGGCGAGGTCGATTTTGTCCTGAAGTGCGTGGCCCCCGACCTGTCGACTTTCCAGCGCTTCCTGACAGAACAACTGACTGCCGCGCCTAACGTGATCGGCGTGAAGACCTCGCTGGTGATCCGGGACGCCAAGGATGAACCCGGCGTCCCTTTCGAGATTCTCGAAGCGCGGCTGGCCGAGACCGCCTGACGCATTGCCTCAGCGGAAGGACAAGAGATCGTCGCGCGACACGCGCGGGGCCTTCAGTCGTCCAAAATCCCGAATTGTCGTCAGGTAGGGGAAGAAGGTCAGGAACTGCGCCATCATCTCTTCAGACAGCGACAGAGGCATTTCGGGGCCGGGGTGGTAGGTCTCGACCTCGAGGCCCGCCGCGAGGATGGTCTCATGGGTTTCGCACGCGAGGTGATATACACGGGTGGCAGTGGCCGGAGTGACCTCTACGACCGAATGTCCATCGGCCAGGGCGGCCAGCGGCACCAGTGCGGCCTCGGTCCCCAGCGCGGCGCGAATCTTGGGATCGCGGTCAAGCCTGCGGACGTGAGGACCGAAGGTTTGGTCCTGGATCGGACGACCCAATCCGAAGGCGTCCGGCATCACGCGGTACAGGCGGTCGGGCTCATCCGACAGCGTCGGGCCGTTCGGGACGATCATGATCGACCCTTTCCACATCAGGCGCGAGGTTTTGCCGGAAGCGCATTCAAGCTCCATTCCCGGCAACAGGTCTTCGATTGCGACCGGCCCCTCGGTGGTCTGGATCAGGACGCCGTGCGCGAAGGCTCCAAAGGCTTTCTCGAACACGGGAAGCGCGGGGGCAACGTGGACGGCATCCCTGATGTCGTCGCCTTCCAGCCATTCGACCTCGAAACGCCGCGACAGGCGAGCTGTTTGCTGCGGCACGATGGGGCGCGTCGTGCGGCGAACCGTCCAGGGTTGTTCAGCGACAAGCCGACGGGAGGTCTGGTCCGGATAGGATGACTGGGACTGGGAAGAATAACTCATGCGTCGACCTTTACTACTGGGGCAGGCGGGTCCGACGCATCTGGACCGCCCGACGGATACTCGAAAAGCGATGCCCCCGAAGGGACATCAGAACAGGCTCAGAGCGCCGCGCTCGCTTGCTCTTTGGCGGGCCGGGGCACGAATCGCTGTGCTGTAGTCGGTCGATTTGGTTTCAGCGGAGGCATCGCTACCTTCGACGCCTCGATGACACTTCTCATCCAGCGTGGCTTCTCTCTCATCGTGTACATCCCTTTTCGCACTCGGGGTTGCAGGACCCTTTGATCCTGGAAGGATGCCGGAGGTTTGCGGCGGGCGCGTGTCCGTTTCGGGGAAATACCGGACCACTTTCGAGACAGTCTGTGCAGGATTCGACGGGTCCTAGAGCGTGTCGCGTTTAATCGGTTCTGTATCCTGCGGCTTTGAAGAAGTTGTA
>CAZRNL010000618.1:0-1730 GCA_964601395.1 uncultured Silicimonas sp.
TCGGCGCCCGCTCCGATGGCGCGGTCGAGCAACCGCCCGGCCTCGAGTGCCGCCGATGACGTGAGCGGGAGCGTTCTGGACTCGTACAATTCCAAGATGGCACTGAGCCAATGGGAAAGATCGGCCGCCCGTCGCGTTACACCCTTTCGCTCGAGCCGAGAAACACCCGCCTGGATTTCGGCGAGCGTCACGCAAGAGAGGAACAGCTCCTCGTCGTGCTCGCGCACCCAGGCCCTGAAAGCTGCAACATCCGGTGGAAAGGCTTTCTCCTTTCCGGGTTGGGGCGAGAGCATGGATAGAGCATTCGTGTCGAGGAGGTATCCCGCCATCAATCAGGCGCGCCTTCACCGACAATCCGTGCCGGCCGCCTCTTCGGAAGGTCGTCCGGATCAAGCGCGGGAACGGCCAGCAGGAGATCGGCGAAGCTCGGCACCTTGCTCTTCAGCCTGGTCCATTCGTCATGGGAAATGACGACCGCGGCGCGCCGTCCGTGCTTGGTGATCGTCGTCGGCTCGCCATGCTCCGCCGCGTCGATCACGGCCGACAAGGTCGCCTTCGCCTCGCGTAGCTGCAATTCCCTCATCTCGGGCTTCCAACAATGACCACAAGAACCAATGTGGTCTCTAATTCTGGGGATTTCAAGGCAATTGCTATCGGGCGGCTTCATATCTCTTAGTGTGATTTTTACATTTTTTCGACGGAGCGACCAAAAAATGCGCCTGGTTCAGATAACGCGACGCCGAAAACAACGTGTTTACAAAGGCTTGAAAAAATTTCGGCCGTTGTTCCGGATTCTTTTGCAGATGTGATCCAGGTATCAGCCGCGCCCCCTTTTCCTCCCCATCTTCAAGTCATCGGATCACGCGCCGCAAGGCGACGAAGGCAAGACACACCAAGGAGGACACCACCATGAACGCGAGCCACTGGAACGCCGGTTACGATCACGAAGAAGAGCTGAGCTTCGAGCTGCGTGAGATGCTGACCATGCTGGACCGTATGGAAGGCGACCTGTCGGATGCCGCCACCAACGCGTATGGCGACGAGGTGGAGTTCGGCATCGGCTTCTGAGCCGGCGCGAGGTTTTTTGGAAACGACCAGGAAAACGAGCGGGGCCGCCTCACATAGCGCGCCCCGCTCGACAATTGTGCGAAGGGAAAGGCAATCTCAGGGGCTCGGGATGGACTCCGCCCGGGCCGCATTGCGCCCGGGGCCCCGCCGGACTATGTATGGGTGAACCGCCCCGACCGACGGACCGGCCATGAACAGGATCGAACGCGACTTCTCCGCCCGCCACGAGGCGAAACTCATCTATCACGACAACGACTATCAGGTGAAGGTGCCGGGCGATTTCGTGCGCTGTGCGGTGACCGGGGTGCCGATCCCGCTGGAGCGCCTGCGCTACTGGAGCGTCGAGCGCCAGGAGGCCTACGTGTCAGCCGAGGCGTCGCTCAAGCGCCTTGTCGAGGGACGCATGGCGCGACCAGGCATCTCGCTCTAACCCACATCGTGCGTCACGTCCGTTTCCGGGTCGAGCAGCCGGTGGATGTGGACGATGAAGTAACGCATGTTCGCATTGTCCACCGTGCGCTGGGCGGCATCCTTCCAGGCATCGTAGGCGGTCTTGTAGTTCGGGTAGATGCCCACCAGGTCGAGCTTCGAACAGTCCCGGAACTCGGTGCCCTCGAGCGATGTCAGTTCGCCCCCGAATACGAGGTGCGGAAGCTGGCGCT
>CAZRNL010000619.1:0-1726 GCA_964601395.1 uncultured Silicimonas sp.
GGGCGCGAAGGCCAGGAACCCGTCCACCGGGTCGGCCAGCCCGAACAGCACGACGATCTCGGTGAATACGGTAGCCAGCACCGACAGGATCAACACGAATACGACTCCGGCAAAGACGAACTTGCGGAGTTCCAGAAGCGTCACCCCGACATAGCCCACGCCGATGCCGATACCGATGAAGTATTGCGCGACGATGATCGACTCGGCTGGCGGCCGGACATGGATGAGCCCGGACAGCGACAGCGCCGCCGTGACGATCATGGGCCCCAGGATCGAAGCGCCGAACAGTCCGATCCTCTCACCGCCCTTCCAGCCGATCAGCGCGGCGGCGACCATCAAGGCCAGTTCGCCCAGCGGAACGTCCCGGATCGGAGCGCCCATCGGCTGCGTCAGCGGTTGCCCGAACATCTGCGTCAGCAACACGGGCGCGACGGTGATCACGATCAGCACGCGGGTCGCGTGGATCAGCGACAGCGCCCGCACGTCCCCGCCCGCCTCCTGTCCGAAGATCACCATGTCCTGAAGTCCGCCCGGCATGGCCGCATACCAGGACGTGGCGTGATCGAAGCCGAAGAGACGCCGGAAGAAGGGAACGCCGATCGCACCGATGATGATGACGTAAAGCGGGATCAGCGCCACCGAGATCGCCATCTGCGGCAGGCGGTCTATCACGTCCGGTGTCACCGACGCGCCGACGGCAACGCCCAGGATGCTCCTCATCCCGACACCAAGCTGCCCGACACCCCTGAGCTGCGCGCCACCCAGCGCCGCCACAAGACAGAAGATCATCGGCCCGAACAGAAACGGCAAGGGCAGATCCAGCGCCCAGAACACCGCGGCTCCCGCCGCCGCGAGGACGATGGTGAAGACGCGCAAGCGGATACCCTGTCCCAGAATCATGATTGGCTTTAGTATTGCATTCACTTGTATCCAAAAGTATCCAGTCTCTGTTGTCGAGAGGGGATCGACTTTGAACACGCAGACCAGACCACAGGACACACGGCACGGACACGACGCCTATGCCCGGCTTGTGGCCGAGATCAGCGCAGGCAAGCTGCGCCCCGGAGAACGCCTGATCGAGGTCGAGATCGCCGACCGGCTTGGTATCTCGCGCACGCCGGTGCGCGAAGCGATCCGGCAGCTTGAATCGGATGGGCTGGTGTCGCACCTGCCCCGGGCGGGTTCGGTCGTCCGCACGCTCGAGTACGCCGAGATCGCGGAACTCTACGAGATGCGGGCGGTTCTGGAAGGCACCGCCGCACGGTTCGCAGCCCGCGCCGCCTCCGAAATCGAGATTGCCGAGCTTGAGGCCATTGACGCAGAGATGCGAACCGCCCCCGACGCAAAGTCCCTCTACGACGCCAACCGTCAGTTTCACGCGGTCCTGCTGAACGCCGCCCGAAACCGGTTTCTCGTGCGCGCCGTGGAAGCGGTCCAGAAGACCCTGCTGATCCTCGGCCCCTCCACGCTGGAGGAAAGCGCCCGCGCAGACCAGGCGATCCGCGAGCACGAGGAGGTCGTCGCCGCCCTGCGAGCCCGCGATGCCGACGCCGCCGAAGCGGCAATGCGCCGGCACATCGAGGAAGCCCACCGCGCGCGCCTTCGCCAACACCGATCGACGGAGCGGACATGAAACTTGCCAGCGTGACCTGGGACGTGATCGTCGCTGGCGGCGGCAATGCCGGTCTCTGCGCCGCGATCGAGGCCGCCGAGACGGGCGCTCGGG
>CAZRNL010000620.1:0-1718 GCA_964601395.1 uncultured Silicimonas sp.
TTCGCTGTGTTCACGGCCGATGTCGAGCGGCGCGATGCGATACCGCCCCAAGAGCGCGAGCGTCCGCAGGGCGCGCAGGGCTGGGCGCGCAGGTCGCGCCAACTGCAGAAAGAGCTGATCCGTGGCTGGGCGGAGCGCTTCGCCCAGGCGTAAGTCCGTGGGGAGCGTCGCGAGAGCAGAAAGCGACCCCTCGGGGTCGCCTTCTTTGAGCATGTGCGAGGTTCAGACCCGGGCTTTGCCGCCACGGGGTCCGGCGACAAGCCAGATCAGGAAGCCCAGCACCGGCAGGACGAGGATGAGCACCGTCCAAACGACCTTCGCGAGCCCCGAGGCTCCGCTCGTCAGGACGTTGTAGATGGCGTAGATGTCGGCGATGAGGACCAGTAGTCCGACTATACCATATTCCATGAGTAAACTCCTTTCATGCGCCTCAACCGTGGCGGACGGTCGCGGGTTCCAATCTTTTGTCTGGAACCACGTGCGGAGGCGGTCGGTTAAGTCGTAAGAAGAAAAGGAGAAACACCATCAAACGCGAATATTTACTTGGAGCCCCCGTGATCGTTCTGGTGCTTGTGCTGGGGGTCATGCTCGTTGACTTCGACCAGACCGAGCAAGGATCGCTTCCCGATGTCGATGTGAGCACGACAGGCGGCAACCTGCCCGAATACGATGTCGAGACTGGCGACGTGGACGTAGGTTCGGAGGATGTGACGGTTACCGTGCCGACCCTTGAGATCGAATCTCCCGAAGAGGATCAGGCAGCCGAAGAGGCCAACTGACCTTGGGCCACGAAGACGAGTATCAGGGTGGGGGCCTCTTGGACCGCCCTCTCTGTGTCACAGGGTCTTGTGACGCGCCCGCGCGCCGGCTTCGATAGCTGCAGCCAGCAGCCGATCGATGTTCAACTCGTAGCGCATGTCTTCCAGTAACCTGAGTTCGCCTTCCCGTGCGGTGCCATCGGCGGCAACGACATCGCAGGCCATGGCATACGCGGTATCGAACAGACGTTCGGGCAGGTTGGCGCGCACCGTTTCCCAAAGGATGTCTAGCCCGTCCTCGTCTGCCAGAAGGTCGAACATGGCGCTTGAGACGTCCTTGATCCGCTCGACATCGTAGCTGCTGAAGACGGGGAGATGGTTCACCATGCGTTCGATCGTGACGAGCTCGGCGGTGCGGATCGATTCGTCAGAAGCGGAGACGGCCATCATGATGGCGATGAGCGTGTCTTCCGGAGTGAATTCACTGGATTTGAGCGTCAAGGGTTCCGATCCTTTGATCTATGTACTGCGTGTTTATTGACGCCATGCCCCGCCCGCAATAGTTAGCCGCCCTTGGCTCCTGGTTGAGGGGTCTTTTACCACTGTGGGACAATGGCGATGAATGCGATGCGTGACGCTGCGATGAGTTCGAAGGCCTGGCCGTTCGAAGAGGCGCGCCGTTTGCTGAAACGCTACGAAAATGCCCCTCCGGAAAAAGGCTACGTCCTGTTCGAAACCGGATACGGACCGTCGGGCCTGCCCCATATCGGGACCTTCGGCGAGGTCTCGCGGACAACGATGGTCCGGCGCGCCTTCGAGGTGATTTCGGACATCCCGACGAAGCTGATCTGCTTTTCCGACGACATGGACGGGATGCGGAAGGTGCCGGGCAACGTGCCGAACCGCGAGATGCTGGTGGAACACCTGCAGCGCCCGCTGACCAGCGTGCCGGACCCGTTC
>CAZRNL010000621.1:0-1716 GCA_964601395.1 uncultured Silicimonas sp.
CTGTGGTGTGGGCGAGCTTTGGACCAGCCGGAATCACGAGCGCGCGCTCAGGCATACAAATCGGGCGATCGAGCTGAACCCGAGCGCGTCGATGAACTACCACTTTGGCGGATGTGTCGCCGGGTTCTCGGGAGATTTCTCGACGGCCCGGAAGCACCAGGAGAGGCTGCTGCGGATGGATTCCGTCTATCCCTACACGGCCGTGATCGAGGCCGACCTGGGCCTCTTGCACTTGCTCGGGTCCGAACACGACGCGGCGGAAGAAAGGCTTGTGCGGTCTCACAGCTGGGATCCGGGCTATGGAAGGGTCCTGCAACGCATGGTGTCGCTTTACGGATTGCGCGGCGAGCGAGAACACGCGTTACAGGCCAGACACAAGCTTTCGGATCTCGGATTGCCGCTGGACCTCGAAACGATCGCCGCTTCCTTCCGGCGCAGCGAGGATCGGGCCCTTTTCATTGAAGGTCTGGAGCGTTCGGGCGTGAACCTCTGAGCAGACGCACTCGACCTCGTGGTAAGATGTAGCGACGTCGCGGCGGACTTCCTCAACGAGATTGCCGGTGCCGCCCTGCCGGATGACTTGTTGATCATCTAGGCCGTGGTGCATCGGCCGACCGGCGCGCCGTCGCTGGTGCTGACATGTCTTGTCGCCGCAAGTGGCCTATTTCGTCAGGATGAGTTTGCCGGCGCGCGTGATACGCAGCACATAGATCTGTCCCGAGTGTTCGATCCACGCATGTCGTCCACCGCGCATGAGGTCCTCGGCGGCATGTGTGGGCGGGTCCGTCCGACGAACCGTGCTGTCCTCTTTTGCGTCCGTCGGCGTCATCGCGGGTCCTCGCGGCGTGTCTCGACCCAATCCAGCAGCCACTCGACGCCGTCGAACTTCGAGGTGCCGACGCAGTCGAGCAGGCTCAAGATGTCCGCTATCCCGAGGCGGGGTTCGGTCCGTGATCTGCCGGTTGCTGCAAGCCGTTCATCTATCTCTTCCATCTGAGCGATTCTCGTTGGTTCCCCCGGCTTCGCCGTCTCGACCGGACGGAGTGGCAGGGGCTTGACGGTAAAGTTGACTAAAAGAGTCTGATTTGTCAATCCGACGTCACCAGTCAAATTTCCACCCTACGGTCTGGCGGATTGAAACGAACGTGAAAGGCGTTTGAAGGAGTGTATGTTATAAGATAATAAAATATCGGAATCGTTTGGGAGACAGGTATGAGAAAGCACAGCGCACAGCGGGAAAAGGAAGTTCTGGACGTTCTTCGCCGCGATGGGCGGCCGATGAGCGCCTATGAGATCCTCGGTGAACTCCGTGGAGGCGAGGCCGGTATCGCTCCGCCAACCGTATATCGCACGTTGGCGGTTCTGACCGAGGACGGACGGGTGCACAGGTTGGAATCGATCAATGCCTACGTTTCCTGCCAGCACGGCCAAGCGGAACACGCGCCAATCCTTGCAATCTGCGACGACTGCGGAGCGGTCGAAGAGCATGCGGACGAAAGCATCATGGAGCGGCTTTCGGCAATCGCCCGGACAAGCAGGTTCCATCCTCGCGCCCACGTGGTCGAGATGCGCGGCCAATGCGCGGAATGCGTGGCATGAGAGATCCCCGCCTTCCCGTCACCGTCCTTTCGGGCTTTCTGGGCGCCGGCAAGACGACGCTTCTGAACCGCGTGCTGAACAACCGTGACGGTCGCCGCGTCGCCGTGATCGTCAACG
>CAZRNL010000622.1:0-1707 GCA_964601395.1 uncultured Silicimonas sp.
ACCAGACTGACCGCCAGCGCGACGACCGCCATCAGCGCCTCGTCCCACTGGTAGCCGCGCAGGGCGATCGCGAAAACGAACAGTACCGCCGCACCGACAAAGGCGAACCGGGTGAAACGCTGGCCGAAGCGGTTGATCTGCCGCAAAAGCGGCGTGGTCAGTTCCTCGACGCCGCCCAGCAGCTCGCTGATGCGCCCGATCTCGGTCTGCAGTCCGGTCGCGAAAACGATGCCGGTTCCTTGCCCGGTGGCAACCAATGTGCCGGAAAACGCCAGCGACCGCCTGTCGCCCAAGGCTGCGTTTGCGTCGACGGGATCGGTATGTTTCGTCGCCGCCACGGACTCGCCGGTCAGGATGGCCTCATCGATCCGCAGGCTGCGCGCGCGAAGCAGGCGCAAGTCGGCCGGAACCCGGTCGCCCGCCTCGATCAGGACGACGTCGCCGGGGACAAGGTCGGCCTGAGGCACGCTGACGCGCTGACCGTCGCGCAGCACACTGGCGCGTGGCGCGATCATGTTGCGGATCGCGGCCAGGGCATCCTCGGCCTTGCCCTCCTGCAGGAAGCCCACGACCGCGTTGACCAGGACAACCGCCAGGATCACCCCCGTATCGACGAAATGCCCCAGCGCCGAGGCCGCAGCAGCCCCGGCGAGCAGGAAATAGATCAGCGCGTTGTTGAAATGGGCAAGGAAGCGAAGGACCGGGTGGCGCCGCGTGCCGGTAGGAATTGAATTGGGGCCATGCTGACGAAGGCGGAGTTCAGCTTCGCTGGAACTCAGACCGCTCGGTGTTGAAGCAAGCGCGGCAATAACGCTCGCAGAGTCTTGCGCGTGGGTGGCATCGACCAACAAAAGGTGTTTTCTGACGGCGGATTCTGGGGCGACGGGCACTTCAAGTATCTCCAAAAGAAAGCAGAATGGACCCCTGATAAATATCTGAGATCTTGCGGGGTCGTCCTGAACTCTCTGACTAGCCCGTGCCCCACGGACTCGCCAGATTGTCTGCAGCTGGAATTGCGCCGGGGATGTCAGGAGCAGCAAGAGAGCAATTTTGGCAACTCTGTCTCATTTTGTTACGATGCCTGCCTATCTTCCGTCTCAATAGAAGGAATTTCAGTGCGTTCCTCTTCCTCCGCGCCGCAAAGCAGATCGACAGCGCGGTCGGCTGCATCCTGGAAGGGCTCCAACACAAGGTCCGCACCGGACGCGAACAGCTCTTCGGTGTCGCGCGAGTGGTGGGAAGCGACGGCTATCCGACCGCGGAACCCGGACGTGCGTGTGAGCTGGATCAGTGTCGTGCGCGTGTCCTCGTGGCTGAGGCCTGTCGGATGGATCGGAACGGTCGAGACGATCCATTCCGCCCGCAAGAGCGGAAGCTCCGCCACGAACTCGGGGTCGGTCGCGTCGCCGAATTCGGTTTCGAGGCCAAGCTCGCGCCAGCGCCGAATGGCGAGAGGGTTGAAGTCGACGCCCAGGACCTTGATTCCCCTTTTCTGCAGGCGGAGCCCGATCGCGGTGCCGAAGCGCCCCAACCCGAAAATGATCACCTTGTGACCGTCGTTGCGATGCGCCCCGGCCTCGGATGGCTCGCGCGGTGTGCCCTTGCGCTCGAACACGCCAAGCAGCGGCTCGAACACGGCATAGAGCTGATGCGAATAGGTGATCATGTAGGTCGAGGCCGCGATGGTCACGAGGCCGACCATGGTGA
>CAZRNL010000623.1:0-1707 GCA_964601395.1 uncultured Silicimonas sp.
TGGGCAACGTCTGCCGCTGGATGGCCGAACAGGCCGAGGCGCTGGGCGTCGAGTTATTTCCGGGCTTTGCCTGCTCTGAACTGATCTGGGGCGAGAACGGCGAAGTGAGGGGCGTCGTCGCGGGCGAGATGGGGCTTGCCCCGGATGGCACGCCCGGCCCGAACTACGAGCCCGGAATGGAGCTTCTGGGCAAGTATGTCTTCCTTGGCGAAGGCGTGCGCGGATCGCTCTCGAAGCAGGTCATCGCGAAGTACGGGCTCGACCGGGACGCCGAGCCGCAGAAATACGGTCTCGGGATGAAAGAGATCTGGGAAATCGACCCCGAAAAGCACCGTGAAGGCAGTGTCACCCACACGATGGGTTGGCCGCTGGGTGGCAATGCAGGCGGCGGGTCGTTCATCTATCACCTTGACAACAATCAGGTCTATGTCGGTTTTGTGGTTCACCTGAACTACAAGAACCCGCATCTCTATCCCTACATGGAGTTCCAGCGCTTCAAGCACCATCCGATGGTGGCCGAGCTTCTGAAAGGCGGCAAACGCATCGCCTATGGCGCGCGCGCCATTTCCGAGGGCGGCTATCAGTCCATGCCCAAAGCCGCCTTTCCCGGCGGCGCGCTTCTGGGCTGTTCGGTGGGTCTGGTCAACGTTCCTCGGATCAAGGGCAACCACAACGCCATGCTCTCGGGCAAGGCGGCGGCGGAGCATGCCTACCGCGCCATTCAGGCGGGGCGGTCGGGCGATGTGCTGGAGGATTACACCAGGGAACTCAAGGAAGGCCCGATCGGACAGGATCTGAAGAAGGTCCGCAACGTCAAACCGCTCTGGTCGAAGCGGGGGCTTTTGGCCTCCCTGACGCTGGGTGGCTTCGATATGTGGACGAATACACTGGGCTTTTCGCTTCTGGGCACCCGAAAGCACGGCATGTCCGACGCCGAAGCGACCGAGCCTGCGGCGAAGCACACGCCGATCGACTATCCCAGGCCCGACGGCAAGCTGTCCTTCGATCGCCTGACCAACGTCGCCTACTCGTTCACCAACCACGAGGAAAGCCAGCCCGCGCACCTGCGCCTGACCGACCCCTCGGTGCCTGTGAACGTGAACTTGCCGAAATACGCGGGCCCGTCGGCGCGCTATTGCCCGGCGGGTGTCTATGAGTTCGTGGGCGAGGGCGCGGAGACGCGGTTCCAGATCAACTTCCAGAACTGCGTCCACTGCAAGACCTGCGATATCAAGGATCCGGCGCAGAACATCACCTGGACAGTGCCGCAAGGTGGCGACGGGCCGAATTATCCGAACATGTAACGCGGGCGCTTTCGCGCAATCTGACGACCTCTTTCGATGCGATGCTCCGCCCGTCTGACGGGTATCCGGTGTAACAGTCGCTTGAGAAGTGCGGCATTTGCGTGCGTCTTCATTGCAGACTGCCCAGACGGGGACTAGGTTTTCGACAAAGCGCAAAAGGACCATGACATGCCCATTCGCTCCCTGCTCCTGACGACGGCCCTGTCCCTGTCGATCACCGCGGCGTTGGCCGGACCCTCTCGGGCCGAAGATGCGGGTGGCTATCTGGCCGCGCGGTCGGCGATCAGCGCCAGCGATTTTGCCCAGGCGGCGCGATATTATTCCCGCGCCTTGGTGCGGGATCCCGGCAACGTGGCGCTGATGGAAAGCGCCGCCACCGCCTATCTGGGGCTTGGCGATCTTG
>CAZRNL010000624.1:0-1705 GCA_964601395.1 uncultured Silicimonas sp.
GGCCTTCGTCGCGGCGAACAGAATCTTCTCGACCCGCCGGCCGAGCAGGAGTTGGCTCAGGAACGCATTCCGGCCAGGCCGGAACGCGCCAAGAATATCGGCCATCGCCTGCCGCAGATCCTCGACGGCCCGCGGACCGGCATGGATCGCCCCCAGCACATCGACCAGCACGACCTGACGGTCGATGCGGGAGAAATGATCGCGGAAGAAGGGTTTGACGATCTCACGCTTGTAAGCCTCATAGCGGCGCGCGAATTCGCGGCCGAGCGTGCCGCGTGCGTGCTTGCCGACAGGCAAAGGGGCGAAGGTCAGCACAGGCGAGCCGCGCAGATCGCCCGGCAGCAGAAAGCGCCCCGGCGTGCAGTCGGAATAACCGCTGGCCCGTGCCGCAGCCAGATAGCCGGTGAAAGCCTCTGCCAGCGATTTCGCGATCCCCTCATCCAGTTTCAGGGATGGATCGAGGGATTGAAGAGCGGACCGGAACGCACTTGCTTCGCTTCGGTTCTCGATCCGTTTCAGAACCTCGGTGGACCAGTCCTCGTAGCTCTTGTCCAGCAGCCCGAGATCCAGGAGCCACTCGCCTGGGTAATCCACGATGTCGAGGTGCAGCGTCTTCGGTCCGGTGACACCCGCCAGAAGTCCCGTCGGCTGGACCCGGAACGAGAGCCTGAGTTCGCTGATGCCCGTGGTGCTTGCGGGCCAATGGGCTCCCTCGCCCGTCATCGCCGCCAGATGGACTTCGTAGTCGAATCGCGGGACCGTGTCGTCGGGCTGCGGTTGCAGCCAGGCCGTGCGGATCCGACCCTCGGCCGCGGCACGCAGCGCGGGCATGCGGCCCCTTGAAATGAGGTTGGCCACAAGAGAGGTGATGAACACGGTCTTGCCCGCGCGGGACAGTCCCGTCACGCCAAGACGCACGACAGGTTCGAAGAACGCCTCGCTCACCGTGTTGATCGTGGTCTCGACGCCCCGCGTGAGGCCGTCCGCAATATCGCCGATGATCACCGTTCACCCTCTCGTTCCGAACCTACAGATAAGAGACCCTTGCGGCTTGCGCCAGATTGCAGGCGCACAACAACGCCGCGTCATGTCGAAACTGCCTCTTTCCGCATGGAACGGCCCTGCCTATAAGCCGGTGCGAATGAAGGAGTTCTGGCGATGCGTCGTGCAACGATCACTCGGAAGACGGCCGAGACGGATATCACGGTCGAGATCAATCTCGACGGTACCGGGACCTATGACAACCGGACGGGTGTCGGGTTCTTCGATCACATGCTGGACCAGTTGGCGCGGCATGCGCTGATCGACATGACCGTGCGGGCGACGGGCGACTTGCATATCGACGATCACCACACCGTCGAGGATACGGGGATCGCGCTGGGTCAGGCGCTGAGCGAGGCCCTGGGCGACAAGCGCGGCATCCGCCGCTATGGCGCCTGCCTTCTGCCGATGGACGACGCGCTGGTGCGCGCCGCACTCGACTTGTCGGCGCGACCTTTCCTTGTCTGGAACGTGGAGATGCCGACCGCGAAGATCGGCACGTTCGACACCGAACTGGTGCGCGAGTTCTTCCAGGCGTTTTCCACCCATGGCGGGATCACGCTGCATGTCGATTGTCTGCACGGGTTCAACAGCCACCATATCGCGGAAGCGGGTTTCAAGGCGGTGGCGCGGGCGCTGCGCGAGGCGGTCGAGACCGACCCCA
>CAZRNL010000625.1:0-1702 GCA_964601395.1 uncultured Silicimonas sp.
CTATCGTCCTGTCCCTGCCGACGGCCGGCCCGCTGATGCTTCAGGCGCTGATGAGCCAGGACATGTATCTGGCCGGAGCCTTTGTGCTGCTACTGTCGTCACTGACCGTTATCGGGATGCTGATTTCGGACATTCTGCTGGTGCTTCTGGATCCGAGGGTCCGTTATGAGTGACCAGAGTGTAGACGAACCCGTCACCGCGACGATCCTCGGCGCGGATGCGGCCCCTGCCGACCGCGTGGCCATCGCCTCGCAGTGGCAACTGACCTGGTGGGCCTTCCGCAAGCACAAGCTGGCGCAGGTCGGGCTCTGGATCATCGCGATCCTGTACCTGATGTCGCTTTTCGCGGAGTTTGTCGCCCCCGACCAACCCGCCAAGCAGAACCGTCGCGCGGTTTTCCATCCGCCCCAGATGATCCACTTCATCGACTGGAGCGACGGCTTCGCGATCCGGCCCCATGTCATCAAGATGGACCGGCAACGCGACCCTGACACGCTTGCGATCTCATATACCGCCACCGACGAAAAGATTTACCTGCAGCTTTTTGGGCGTGGTGAGGAATACAAGTTCTGGGGCCTGTGGAACACCGACCGCAAGCTTTTCGCAACCGTCGATCCTTCCGAGAAGTTCTTCATATTCGGAGCCGACCGCCTGGGGCGCGACATGTTCAGCCGCATCATGTACGGCACGCGCATCTCGATGAGTATCGGGCTTGTGGGCGTTGCGATCTCCATGGTGCTGGGTATCTTCCTCGGCGGGATCTCGGGCTATTACGGTGGCCGGATCGACGCGATCATCCAGCGGATGATCGAGTTCGTGCTGTCGCTGCCGACGATCCCGATCTGGCTGGCGCTGGCTGCATCGCTGCCGCCCTCGTGGCCGATCTACCAGCAGTATTTCGTCATCACCCTGATCGTCAGTCTTGTCGGCTGGACGGAACTCGGGCGCGTCATACGCGGACGGTTCCTGGCAATGAAGAACGATGACTTCGTGATCGCGGCGCGGCTGGACGGCGCTTCCGAGGGCCGGATCATCTTCCGCCATATGCTGCCGTCCCTGACCAGCCACATCATCGCCTCGCTCACTCTGGCGATCCCGCTGATGATCCTGGCAGAAACCGGGCTTTCGTTCCTGGGCCTCGGCCTCCAGCCGCCTGCGATCTCGTGGGGTGTGCTGCTGAAAGAGGCGCAGAACATCCGCTCGATCAGTCAGGCGCCCTGGCTCTTCATCCCCGGTGGCTTCGTCGTCGTCGCCGTGCTGGCCTTCAACTTCCTCGGAGACGGAATGCGCGATGCAGCCGACCCCTACAGTCACTGACATGGACCGACCGATCATCTCGATCCAGGGCCTGAACGTCGGCTTCTCGTCGCGTCGAGGCGTCGTGGACGTCCTCCACGGGATCAGCTTCGATCTGCGCAGGGGCAAGACCACCTGCGTCGTCGGCGAAAGCGGCAGTGGCAAGTCGGTCACTGCGCGCACCATCCTCAACATGGTCCCACGCCCCGGCATCATCAACGGCGGGCGGATCCTGTTCGATCCGGATGGCGAGAGCACGACCGACCTCGTTGCGCTCGATCCCTACGGCAAGGAAATCCGCGCGATCCGTGGCGGCCGGATCGGCATGATCTTCCAGGAACCGATGTCCTCGCTGTCGCCGGTCCACACGATCGGCAGCCAGATCATCGAGGCCATTCTGCTGCAC
>CAZRNL010000626.1:0-1695 GCA_964601395.1 uncultured Silicimonas sp.
GAAAGAGAGCTACTACGAAACCCTGGAAGCCAGCTCCCAGGGCTGGCACGAGGCCGCGCACGATATCGCGCCCTGGCTGGATTATTTCTGGGGCGCTCTGCTGCGCGCCTACAAGGAATTCGAGGAACGCGTCGGCACCCTCTCACGGGGTCGAGGGGCCAAGGGCGACCGGGTGCGCACCGAGATCCTCAAACGCAACCTGCCGTTCTCGATCTCCGAGATCGAAGCAGCCTGCCCCGGCGTCAGCCGCGACATGGTGCGGCTGGTACTGCGCGCGATGAAGAAGGAAGGTTTGATCGCCCCTACCGGCAAAGGACGCGGGGCCAAGTGGATCGGCCTCGGCCAGCGACCGCCGGCGGAAGCATAGAAAAACCCATCGGGATCACGAATGCCTACATTGAACTGGATCGGCAAAGAAGCCGTCGTCAAACACCACAAAGAAGTGCCGTTCCGCCTGCTGGAGCCGGTGCCGGAGCTGTCCTGCGGCGACGCCGACAGCGGCAACCTGATCGTGCAGGGCGACAACCTGCATGCGCTCAAGGCGCTGCTGCCCCGCTACGCCGGGCAGGTGAAATGCATCTACATCGACCCGCCCTACAACACCGGCAACGAGGGCTGGGTCTACAACGACAACGTCAACAGCCCGGAAATCCGCAAGTGGCTGGGCGAGGTGGTCGGCAAGGAAGGCGAAACGCTGGACCGGCACGACCGCTGGCTGTCGATGATGTATCCGCGCCTGGTGTTGCTGAAGCAGTTTCTGCGTGAGGACGGGGCGATCTTCATTTCCATCGACGACAACGAATTGGCGACGCTGCGGTTGCTGATGGATGAGATTTTCGGAGCGAAGAATTTCGTGGCGACGGTGCTGTGGCAGAAAGTTTACTCACCCAAGAACTCGGCACGTCATCTATCCGAAGATCACGATTACATCGTCATCTATGCCGCAAAGGCCGACGTATGGAAGCCGAATTTATTGCCCCGAACGGAAGAGCAAAACGCTGCTTATAAGAACCCAGACAAAGACCCAAGGGGCGTATGGAAAACGAGTGATTTGTCGGCTCGAAACTACTACTCGGCAGGTACGTACCCAATCACCTGTCCATCTGGCCGCGTTATTGATGCCCCGCCAAAGGGTATGTATTGGCGAGTTTCAAGAGACAAATTCGATGAATTGGATCGCGACAACAGGATTTGGTGGGGCAAGGACGGTGGTTCCATCCCACAGATCAAGCGTTTCCTGCACGAGGTAAAGGACGGGCGCGTGCCGCAGACGATGTGGTTCTACCAAGAGGTCGGTCATACGCAGGAAGGGAAGAAGGAGCTACTCGAACTGGTCGACTTCGATACCTCTGACGACGTTTTCATCACGCCGAAGCCTACCCGCTTGATTCAGCGCATCCTCCAGATCGCCACGGATAAAGACTCCATCGTCCTCGACAGCTTCGCCGGCTCAGGCACCACGGGACACGCTGTGTTGAAGCAGAACATTGAGGATGGTGGAACCCGTCGGTTCATCCAGGTGGAGATGGACCCGGGCATTGCCAAGACCGTCACTGCCAGGCGAATGAAACGCGTCGTGACCGGATACGCCAACGGCAATGGTTCTGCCATTGAAGGCCTCGGCGGCGGATTCCAGTTCTGCCGCCTCTCCGCCGAGCCGCTGTTCGACGCCGACGGCCAGATCCGCCGCGATGT
>CAZRNL010000627.1:0-666 GCA_964601395.1 uncultured Silicimonas sp.
ATTTGGCGACGACGTTGTTCACGACCGCGTAGAAATGTGTTGCGTCGACCGCCACGCCCTGGCGCGCTTCCGGCGCCATGAACTCCCGTATCTTGCGGGCGCTCATATGCACGGGGGCGACGGGCTCGTAGACGGGAATCGCGAGTGGAGACGGACCCGCCTGCTGCGCAGCGCTATCGAGGCCAAGGGCGGTGACTGCAGTGCAGAAGGCGAAAACGAGGCGGCGCATGCGTGTCTCCCATGAAAGAGGGATCAGGGCCGAACCAGAAGCATCGACTCTGTCACCGAAACACTTAGCGGACAGCAGTGCGTTGCGCCAACCTCTCGCCTGCAAGTCTTCGCCGCCTTTTCCGGGACGTCGAAAGAACTGTCACGAAACGACGCTATAGCGTGGCGGTGCAAACGCTATGACCGTCATCAACGAGCGGCGTGGCGTCGGCCATCAGCGCCCGGATTTCGCGGCCTGCGGCAGCGTATTTCGCCATGTCGGGCCGGATCACGACGGCTTCCGGGCAGAGTTTGCGAGCCTGAAACATCGGCATCGCCGAATGGACGCCCTTGATACGGGCGATATAGCACGCCGCCGAAACGACACCGCGCGTGCCGCCGCCGACGATGACCGGTCGGTCGCGCAAAGACGGATCGTCGCGTTTCTCGACGCTGGCG
>CAZRNL010000627.1:676-1695 GCA_964601395.1 uncultured Silicimonas sp.
AGGTCGGCCTTCTGGCCGGCGTGAGCATGCTTGTGTCCGGCGGCGCCTGGGCGCAGGATTTTTCAGGTCCAGCAGACGGTGAAACGGTGCGCGACACCATCATCGTGATCGGTCAGGGACAAACCTATTCGTCCAGCGAGTCGAACGCGGCCATGGCGCTGCAGCAGGCGCCGGTGACCAGCATCCTGTCGCTGATTGACAACCTTCCCGGCGTTCAGGTTCAGGAAGGCGACACATTCGGCTTCGACGACTGGGCGACCGGCGTCTCGGTTCGCGGCTTCCAGAACAATCTCGGTGAACAACAGGTCGGTATAACAATTGACGGCCTGCCGAACGGCGGATCGAATTATGGCGGCGGATCAAAAGCCAACCGTTACATCGACTCGCAGAACGCTGCCGGCGTGGAAGTGTCCCAGGGCACGGCCGACATCGCAACGCGCTCCAACGAGGCGCTGGGCGGGACGCTGAACTTCACCACGCAGGACCCCGAACTGGAGCGCCGCGTGCGCGTGTCCATGACGCTGGGCGACTTTGACGCCCAGCGTATCTACGGTCGTTACGATACGGGCGGGTTCTGGAATGATACGACCCAGGCATGGATTTCCCTCTCGACCCAGTCGGCGACGGATCATATCGAGGGCTCCGCCAGGAACCGCCGCGACCACTTCGCCGCAAAACTGACCAGCAGCCTGTTCGACATCAACTGGACGGCCTATGCATCGTTCGACGACGCTCACGAGAACAATTATGACCAGCTGTACTCGGCCGCCGATTTCGCAGCTGATCCCGACAGCGACCGCCTGATCGGCAACTGGACGGGCACGCCCTATGTCAACCAGTCCTATCGCGGCGTGTGGGCCACGCTGCGCGAGAACTTCTTTTCCTACATCAAGGCGGAGAAGGATTTCTACAATGGCTTCAAGCTGGAGGGAGGGCTTTACCGTCACGATATGACCGGCCGCGGCGATTGGGCGCCCTTCTATCTTGTTGACGTGGTCGACGATGGCGGCGGACCGGAA
>CAZRNL010000628.1:0-1674 GCA_964601395.1 uncultured Silicimonas sp.
CCTCGGACTGAAGCTCGACCTTGAAACCGCGCTTTTCGGCCCAGCGAACATACATGCGCTGGAGCATCTCGGCCCAGTCGCAGGCCTCGGTGCCGCCAGCGCCCGCGTTGATTTCGAGAAAGGTGTCATTGGCGTCGGCCTCGCCGTCGAGCAGTGCCTCGAGTTCGGCTTGCGCCGAGCGGTCCTTCAGGGATTTCAACGCTCCCTCGGCCTCCTGCACGACATCGGCGTCGTCTTCCATTTCACCCAACTCGATCAGCTCGACGTTGTCGGAAAGCTCCTGCTTCATGGCTTTCAGGCGCGTCATTGCGTCAACCAGCATCTGCCGGTCGCGCATCAGCTTCTGCGCCTTTTCGGGGTCGTCCCAGAGGTGGGGGTTCTCGACCATCGCGTTGAACTCTTCCAGCCGGTGCGGAGCGGTCTCCCAATCCATACGCTGGGCGAGCAGATCGAGCGATTTTTCGATAGCGGCGACCGTGTTTTCGGTCTCGGCGCGCATTGGGGGCCTCCGGGGGCTGTGTTAGGGTCGGATGCTGATAGCAATGCGCGCGGCGGGCTTCAAGCGACGAGGATCCGCGGGCATGATCTGAATCAAGGAAGTGGCGGCGGTCCCGGAGAAATCTGGACTGATGAACATTGACATTGCACCAGCCCCAAAGGCTTCGCCGATCCCCGAGATCTCCAGGGTCTCGCTGCCCGAGTTGTGGGCTGCGTTGAAGGCAGGGCTTTGGGATTTCCGGACGGCGCCTCTTTTCGGCCTGGCCTTCAGCGCCTTCTATGTCTGCGCGGGCCTCGTACTGCTCTGGCTTGGCGCCGGCACCTTCCTCTGGACGCTTGCCTTCGCGCTGGGATTTCCACTGGTCGCCCCTTTCGCAGCCGTCGGGCTCTACGAGGTCAGCCGCCGGATCGAAGCGGGCGCGCCGCTTTTCTGGTCCGAGGTTCTGGGCGTGGTCTGGAACGAACGCCATCGGCAGCTCCCTTGGGTCGGAGCAATCCTTGCGATGCTTTTCCTGTTCTGGAGTTTCTTCGCGCACATGACCTTTGCGCTGTTCTTCGGCGCTTCCGCCCTGACCAACGTCAGCACGTCCTGGGATATCTTTTTCACCGGAAACGGAGTCGCGATGCTGGCGGTGCAACTGGTGGTGGGGGCAGGTGTGGCTTTCCTGACGTTTGGACTGACAGCGGTGTCGCTGCCGCTTCTGGTGGACAAGGAACTGGACTTCGTCACCGCGATGCTGCTGAGCCTCAGGGTCGTTGGACGCAACCGCGCGGTCATGGGAATTTGGGCGCTGGTGATCGCGGTTTCGCTGTTCATGGGGATGCTGCCCTTCTTCCTCGGGTTGTTCATCGTACTGCCGGTTCTGGGCCATGCGACGTGGCACCTTTATCGCAGGGCTCTTTATGATCCGATATGACGCCGGAAACGGAAACGGCCCGCGCCAGTAGGCGCGGGCCGTCCAGACGGACACGGGATGTGACCGTCCGGCAATGAACTGTTGATTACTGTCCTGTAGGCGCGGCGGGCTTTGGCGGCATTGCCTTCGCACCACTGTTCAGGGGATCTTCCTGACGCTGGACCGAGCCTTCGAAGTGGGCGCCGGATTCGATCGCGATGGTCTTGTGGATGATGTCGCCTTCGACACGCGCCGTCGAGGTCAGGCGAACCTTCAGCCC
>CAZRNL010000629.1:0-1668 GCA_964601395.1 uncultured Silicimonas sp.
GGGCGTTGTGGCGATGCCGATCTCGGACTGCCATGCGGCCGCGACCGGACGCGGACCTGCGATCCCTCCGATCGCGCCGGAGGGGTTCAGGCGATTCAAGATTGCGGGCAGGCGCTCGGCCACCTGCGCCTCGTTCATGCCGTTGCGAAGGGCGTCGTCGTAGTAGGCGCGCAGGATCAGCATGTCGAAGCTGGTCAGCACGGTATTGAAATTGTCGTCGTTAAAGATCGAATCGGTCAATCGATACATGTCATTGACCGGCCCGAGTGCCTGGCTGATTTCTTCGTGCAGGCAGTCGCGCGTTTCCTGGGGGCTGACATCGACAGGAAGGAAAACAGCCATCTGCCGGCGTGTGTTCAGACGATTCCAGAACGTCGAGGGATCGTTGCGGCGGGCGCGGTATTCGTCCCAACTTGACACGTTCGGGCGCACGAAGCAGGCCGCCGTCGGCGCCACGGACTGGATCTGCGCACGGCTGACCGGTTCGATGGTGATCGAGGCAGGCTTGTCGCCTGCGACGCGGCGGATCGGTATCTGTGCCTCCGTCCGAAGCCGGACCAGAAGCCTGTCCAGATCGCGCCCGAGGGTCGCAGGAGCCTTTCCCGAGACCCGCACCGTGATCGGTCCCTCGAACCGGGTCAGGCGCGGCAGTTTCTCGCCGTTCTCGAGCGTGAAGGCTAGGTCGAGGAAGTCGCGGGCAATCTGATCGTTGGCTCGATAAAGCGGCTTCGGCGCGACGCTGGCGAATGTCTTCATCGGCGGCAGGTCGATCTCGGGTCCAGCGCGTCGACTGGTCTCGGCGCCCGAGCAGGCGAAAAGACCAAGGCAGGCCAACGTCGTCACAAATGCTCTCATGCGGGTCTCGTGTACTTGATGAAGGGGGTCACTTGCCCGATGCGGTCGTAAAGCACGCGCGCTTCGGAGTTGAAGTCCTGCGTCAGCCAGTAAACGGCTGGCGCGCCTTCCGCGTCGGCCGCTGCATAGACTGCCTCGATCAGAGCGCGGCCGACACCCCGGCCACGTACATGCGGGTCCGCGAAGAGATCCTGAAGGTAGCAGACATTTTCGATTTTCCAGCCGTGTCGGTGGAAGAGAAAGTGCGAAAGCCCCACCGGAGTTCCGTCAACTTCCGCAATAAGCCCGCTGTAATCGTGGGGATCGTCACCCAGAAGGCGTTCGAAGGTAGTGGCGTAGACGCGGTCCGGAACCTCGGTCTCGTAGAACGCCAGATAGGCATGCCACAGCCGTCGCCACTCGGCTTCGTCGGATCGGATCAGGGGCCGGACTACCAGGGTCATGGGAAATGTCTAGCTGCTTGGAGATCAGGATGCCATAGGGCTTGGCTCCCGGATTGGGGTCATGCCGGCCATGCCAGCGAGAACAGCGACTACACACTGGTCCAGACAATGACCGGCGCGATACTGTCGGTGCGCACACCGTAGAGCAGCGGCAGCGAGAAGGCCATCGCACCCGACGGTCCGGCAGCGGTCAGGATGAGCAATTGCCGCCACGAAAGGACCTCTACCGCTCGGGTCCCGAGGTTCCGATGAATGGATGGGAGACAGAGGTCAGGAGAGGTCAGGATCAAGCTGCGCGACTAGCTCTGTCGTCTTGCAAGGAACGCCAAGCGCTCGAAAAGGTGCACGTCCTGCTCGTTCTTCAGAAGCG
>CAZRNL010000630.1:0-752 GCA_964601395.1 uncultured Silicimonas sp.
CGACACAGCGACGCGAATATTTGACGAATGGATACAGAAATCGCCGAAAGGGCCGTGCACGCGACGGGGACATCACCTGGCTGGTGCGGGCCGACAGGCGCGGCGCGATGGTTCATCGAAGTATCGCAACGCCGGGACACACCGGCCGCGGCTGGCGCCATGAATGATTATCATCCACGCGGTGAATACTTCACAAAACACAATACCTCACGTTCGCGCTGAGGTATTCGCCGATCCACCGTCCCGGGTCTCCGCCATCAGTCCGGAATCGTGTCCGGCATGGCCCGGAACATCCATTACCTGCCGCTTTTCGCAGCGGGAATCGCGCTGGGCCTCGGCTCACGGTTCTTATCAAGCGCGCTGCACTCGTTGCCTTTGACTGCTTCGCGAAACACTGATGAGCAAAAGCGCAGATCACAGGCCGGATGGGCACTTATATGGATTTATTTCCATTTATACGCTGATGGGCGTATAAGTTGCAATAAACCCGTACCGCTCAAGCCATTGGACAAGATCCGAAACCCATTCTCACCCGGCGCGGGGTCGCCGCCACCCGAGCTAGCTGGCAGAGAGAACATTCTGGAGCAGGCGCGCGTGCTGCTTGGGCGCATTCGCGCGCGCCGGCCCGAAAAGAGCATCTTGCTGACAGGGCTCCGGGGAGTTGGCAAGACGGTCCTGCTCAATGAGATCGAGCGCATGGCTCAGGCCCAGAGTCGTGATCTTCGCTTCCAGGGTGTCGGCAATATCGCCGG
>CAZRNL010000630.1:762-1661 GCA_964601395.1 uncultured Silicimonas sp.
CCGCACTATCCTCGTCGAGGCCCACGAAGGCAAGGCCCTGGCCGTTCTGCTAGCTCCCCATCTGCGACGCCTGCTGTTCGAGCTCGATCGTCTCGCTGGCGCCGGGAACAAGGCCCGCCGCGGCCTTGCAGTGCTGAAGAGCTTCATTGGCGGCATTCGGATCAAGGTGGGCGAGATCGATATCGGCATCGACATCGAACCGGAAGCTGGCACCGCTGACAGTGGCGACCTCGAGGTTGATCTGCCGAGCCTGTTCACCGCCATTGCCGAAGCCGCAGAAGAACGTGATGTGGCAGTGGCGGTTCTCATCGACGAGGTTCAATACTTTGCTTCGGCCGAGCTGAGTGCGCTGATCATGGCCATGCATCGCATGCAGCAACGACAGCTGCCGCTGGTGCTAATCGGCGCCGGCCTGCCGATTCTGCCTGGATTGGCCGGCGAGTCGAAGTCCTACGCGGAGCGCCTGTTCAACTTCCCCGATGTGGGGCCTCTGGATCAGAGCGATGCGGCGAAAGCCATCCGCGAACCTATCGAGGAATCCGACGAGGCTATTACCGACGACGCGCTGCACGAAATCTGCCAGTTGACCAAAGGCTATCCCTACTTCCTGCAGGAGTGGGGCTACCAGGCCTGGAACCATGCTGATGCTTCGCCGATCTCGCTCGAGGTGGTTCGAGAATCGACCGACACCGTCACGCGTCGGTTGGACGAGAATTTCTTCCGTGTGCGGTTCGACAGGCTCACACCAAGGGAGCGACAGTACCTGCGCGCGATGGCCGAGTTAGGCAGCGGTCCTCATCGGACCGGCGATATTGCCGACACCCTGGAAGCGAAGATCACGACTCTGGGTCCCGTGCGCGCCAACCTCATTAAGAAGGGTATGGTCTACAGCCCGTCCC
>CAZRNL010000631.1:0-1656 GCA_964601395.1 uncultured Silicimonas sp.
TAACTTTCCTGGACCTGCTCCTCGATCGTGACATGGATCCAATCCCTGACTTCTCGGGATTGGAGAATCTCCTCAATCGCCTGGGCCACCTTGGCCTGCTGGCGATAACGGGTCTTCGGCAAGGTGAGGCGTCTGCGCAACTCATCCAATTCCCGTATTGCACGCTGGATGCGATGGGCACGGGCCAGGGCATCCAACTCGGCCTTGCGCGTGCTGTGGTACCACACCAACCGGAAACCTTCGGCACTGGCAGCCGGTTCGCCGGCAATCGAGAAGCGGTCAAGAACGATCACCTTTCCGTCCTCCTCCTCTTCGGTTTTCTCGTAGATCGGCCGCCAGGAGGCCTTTCCTTCCCGCAGGGCCTTACCGCTCAGCTAAATGGAACCGGGTGTGCTCGGCTAATTGGGTCCAGAGAGCTGGCAGCAGGAGGTGGTGTGATTGGGGCTGGGAGTCGGCCGATGGAGCTCAATCGGCTGTTCGGAGTGCATCGTTCCAATCGTGGGCCGGTGGTCGGAGGCGTTGGATCGACCGGTGGCGAGCGATCATGCGGCAACTGGCCTCTTCTCCTGGTGGATCGCTGTCGAAGCCACAGTAGATGCGGTAGTCACGAGCGAGCAGCGGAGACAGCCATGGCGGAGCGGTGCGAACGCCCGCCGTCGAGATGCAGATGCACGGCGTATCCAATTGCATCGCATGCAACTGGAAACAGCTGATTGCGTCTATCGCCGATTCGCAGAGGACGACCGTGTGAGCGCCCTTGGCGCCGACCCAGAAGTAGCCGGCGTCCCTGCAAGTGCCGGGCGCGAGCCCGTGCCAGACGCGCTGGCCCGTGCCGCGCAACTCGGCGCCGATCGCACGATTCGCCTTTCCGGCTACCATCACGAAGACCGCATTGCCTTGTCCGTCGGCGTACAGTTTTTGAGCGTTGATGAGCGGATCCAAGATGTCGACCGCCAGCGCACGCCGGTGGGTAAGATAGCGACGTACGCGATCCAGTTGGGCGGAATCGACAACCGGTAAACGGAGATCGCGAGCATCGCCGCCGGAAGAAGACGCTGCGGGCCGCCGTGAGCAGGCGGAAGTGGAAGGGATGGCAGCGGTAGCGGAACCCAGGTGCTGCTCCAGCCACTCGACCGCGGCGTCGGCGTCCAACTCGCCGAGGTGCATGACGAGATCGATCGCCCCGCCACCCCCCTCGTGGCAATGCCAATTGAAGAACTTGGCTCCTGTCACCGAGAGAGGACCACGCCGGGTGCACCATTGGTTCCGGTCGCGGCGATCCCGCCGAGCACCCCAGTGGATCAAGACGGTCTCCAGCGGGATCGAGCGAACCGCGTCGGCTCGTCGGCGGAAGTTTGGCAAGGCCGCTACCCCTTACCCGTCGAGCTTGTCCCGCAAGCTGACGCAGTTCTTCATGTTGATCACGTGGCAACTGGCGGTCAGCCGGTCGATCAAGGCCCCCGTCAATTGCGCATTGTGGAGAAACGAGCCCCACTCGGCGAATCCCAGGTTCGAGGTAATCAGCGTCGTTTTCGTCTTGTGCCGCTTGTGCATCAGCGTGAAGAACTGTCCGACCTGCGCCGGTTCGACCTCCACGTAGCCCACTTCATCGATAACCAGGCAGTCGTACGCGAGGTAGCGCCGGAGCACTTTCCC
>CAZRNL010000632.1:0-1653 GCA_964601395.1 uncultured Silicimonas sp.
CGCGAAGGCGGACGCACCGTCGGCGCAGGCGTCGTCTCGAAGATCATCGACTGACAGCGATGCCGGGCCTCGCCCGGCGTCATCCGGAAAGCATCGGAACGCGGAGACGAAACGTCGTCTCCGCGTTTTTCATTTCCTCATTTTGAACACCGATTCAGCCCGTCTTTGCCGCCATTGCCAAGTTAACTCCCGCTCGGGGCCTACCGACCGGAGCGCGGCATGGGACTTGTCCGTTTCAGCATCATCGTCTTTCTGGGCGCCACGGCTTCCGTCGACGCCCGTCCTTTGGTCGTGTCCTCGGACGAGACTTATCCGCGCCTTTGCCTGGCACAACAGATCGACCCGGCGCGGCTTGTCGATGCCTGCGATACCGCCCTTTCGGAACCCGGACTGACCCGAGCGCAACGTGTCGCGCTTCTGGTATCACGCGCCGACGGCTTTCTCTGGCTGAACGATCACTCTGCTGCGGAAGCGGGTTACCGGGCTGCCGTCGCGGTCGATCCCTCTGCCTCGGATGCGTGGAACGGGCTTGGCTGGGTCCTGCGCGAGACGGGTGACGAGGCTGCGGCATACTCAGCCTTCGAGACCTCCCTTGCATCGGAAGTGACGGCTCAGGGACTGAGCGGCAAGGCTGTCTCGGGACGGAACATCGGTGTCCTGACGGGTGATGCGTCGCGCACGATGCTTCGGTCCGCGTTGGCCATCAATCCCGATTATGTCTGGGCGCTGCGTGAAATCGGCTGGAGTTTCGTTGCCGACGGTCAACCCGAGGCGGCGGTCGCGGCCTTCGAGGAATCGCTCTTGAAGGAACCCGGTGATGCAAACGCAGGTTACGGGCTTGGTCGAGCAGTGCTGGCCACAGGCGATGCAGAGCGCGCGCTCGGCATTTTCAACGACATCGTCGAGCAGGGTTCGGACACTTTCGCCGCACGGGTCTACCGCGTTGTCGCTCTTCGTGAGCTGGACCGGAATGCGCAGGCGCTTCGCGATTCCGATCGGCTGATCGCCGACTATCCGGCCCGTACATCGGGATACATCGAGCGCGCCCTCACACTGCAGGCGCTGGACCGCCGCGCCGAGGCGATCGAGACTTACGAACGTGCCGAAGCGGTTCTTGGACCGGATAACGCGATTCTCTACTGGCACGCCGACGCTCTGGCGACCGACGGCCGGTTCGGTGATGCGTTGAAGGTCATCGACCGGGGCCTTTCCTTGTCGGGCGCGGACTATTCCGACCACCTCTTGAAAAGCTATATCGCGCTTGAAATGGGCGATTACCCGACGGTGCGCTCCGCCGCCGAGGCGTCGCTCAAGACCGGTGTCGAGGACCCCTGGGCGCATTACTATATCGCCATTTCGCTGGTGCATCTGGGGCAGGCGAGCGAGGGCCTGAGCCGCTTCCAGCGCGCGATCCAGACCGGACTGCCGGTCGAAAACGTGGGGGACTTCGCGAGGGAACTGATCAACGCAGGAAAATATGCCGAGGCCGAACAGCTGCGGACGATGTATTGACCCCTGTCCCTGCGAAACACCCCTTGATTCCGGCGACCCGAACGTCTAACCACACGGCGGCCTTAGGGGTATAGCTCAGTTGGTAGAGCGGCGGTCTCCAAAACCGTAGGTCGCGGGTTCAAGTCCTGCTGCCCCTGCCAG
>CAZRNL010000633.1:0-1640 GCA_964601395.1 uncultured Silicimonas sp.
GGCGGCTCCCGCGCGCTGATCACCATGTGCATCGGCGGAGGACAGGGCATCGCCCTCGCCATCGAGAGGGTATGAGCGCGATGCGGGATGTGCGGATCATCGTCACCGGCGGGACCATCGACAAGATCCACGATCCGATGACCGAGGGGCTGGCCTTTGCAAAGGACCAGTCCACTCACATTCCCGAGATCCTGAGTTTCGGGCGCTGTCATTTCCCTGTGGTGCAGCGGATCATGCTGAAGGACAGCCTGGATTTCGACGATGCCGACCGGGAGGCGATCACCACGGCGGTCGAGGCCGCGCCCGAGACTGCGCTGGTCATCACCCACGGCACCGGCACGATGGGACAGAGCGCGCGCTGGCTGGCGGATCGGATCTCAGGCAAGACCGTCGTCTTCACCGGCGCGATGCGGCCGCATTCGCTGAGCTTCTCGGACGGGCCGTTCAACCTGGGCGGCGCCATCGTCGCGGCGCAGGTGCTGCCCGAGGGAATCTGGGGCGTGATGAACGGGCGCGTGTTCGACGCGGCGCGACTCGACAAGAACACCGAACAGGGCCGCTTCGACGTTTGAGTCGAGCGAGCGTTACCCTTCGTTAACGCCGCATTTACGGAAAGTTTGCCATAACGCATCCGGTCAACCGGAGCGCTTGCATGGACGTCGCCGATCAGATCGCCGCCGAGCGGCGCGCCCGCCTTGCGGCGGAGCGGCTGCTGGAACAGAAGAAATCCGAGCTTTACGACGCGAACCAGAAACTGTCGGTCCGGGCGCGCACGCTGTCGCGTGAGATAGCCACGACCCAGGAGGGCCTTGTCACGGCGCAGCACGAGGCGGCCGAGTTCCGCGCGCGATACGACAGCGCCCAGGTAAGCCTTGCCCACGCCGAAAGCGCGATCACGATCGCCGAACGGCGGTTGTGGGATTCGCTTGAAACCATCCGCGACGGCTTTGCGGTCTTCGATCCAGGCGACGTCCTGATCGCTGCGAACCGCGCCTTCCTGGCGATATTCGACGGGCTTGAGATGGTGCGCCCGGGTATCGCGATGGCGGAACTGCTGTTGCTTCTCGCTGAAGAAGGCATCGTCGATACGGACGGAATGCAGGCGCGGGCCTGGCAGGAAATGATGCTGGAGCGCCTGAACTCCAACCGGATAGACTCCGCGGTGCTGAAAATCTGGAATGGCCAGTACGTCAAACTGATCGACCGGCGCACGCGCGACGGCGATCTTGTCACGCTGGCTCTGAACATCACCGAGCAGATCGCCCGCGAACAGCAGCTTCAGGACGCCCGTCAGAAGGCCGAGGCTGCGAACCGGGCGAAATCGGCCTTCCTGGCCAACATGAGCCACGAGATCCGAACGCCGATGAACGGGATCATCGGCATGGCCGACATGCTGGCCGAAACGGGAATGGACGAGGAACAGCGCGCCTGTATCGACACCATCCGGTCCTCGGGAGAGGCGCTTCTGGTGATCATCAACGACGTGCTGGATTACTCGAAGATCGAGGCCGAGAAGATCAGCTTCAAGACCAAACCCTTTGACCTCGAGCGCTGCATCCACGAGGTCGTCACGCTTCTCGGACGCGGTGCCTATGACAAGGGACTGGAGGTCGCGGTCGACTATGATCTGTTCATGCCGA
>CAZRNL010000634.1:0-1638 GCA_964601395.1 uncultured Silicimonas sp.
GATGCCACAGGCGTCGCAGTAGACGACCGGTATCGGCGTACCCCAGTAGCGCTGGCGGCTGATCAGCCAGTCGCGCAGCCGGTACGTCACCTTCCGCCGCCCCAGCCCGTGCGCATCCAAGTGGTCGATGATGCGGCCAATGCCCTCCAAGGCGCTGTCCTTGCCGACGCGCAGCCCGTCGAACGGGGCCGAGTTCGCGAGGTGGCCGTCGCCGGTGTGGGCGACAGGGCCGCGATACGGGCGTAGAGCTCATCGTCCATCGCAAACCCGGTCGCCGCAAGAGAAGGACCGAGTTGCTCGACAGACCGCGCCGAGACGATGGGCCCCCAGACACCCGGATGACGCGCGACCCAGGCAACCGCCAGCGTCGCCGGAGACACGCCCAGCTCTTCGGCCAGAACGGCAAGGTCCGCCGCTGTCCGGTGCATCCAGTCCTGCCCGTATCGCTTCGAGTACATCGCATCGTCGCGGATCCGCCCGCCCTCGCCGGCCACGTATTTGCCGGTCAGAAGTCCGCCGCCCAGTGGCGAATAGGGACAGACCGCAAACCCTTCCGAAACCGCCATCGGCAGAATCTCGACCTCGGCCTGCCGTTTCACCAGGTTGTACATCGGTTGCAGGAAGGTGACGTCGATCCCGAGGTCGCGCGCCACCCCGCGCGCCTTCATCGTCGCCCAGGCAGAGAAGTTCGAGATGCCGACGTATCGGACCGCGCCCGCATGCACGTATTCGGCAACCGCCCCCAGGGTTTCCTCAAGCGGCGTGACCGGATCGGGCTGATGGACATACAGAAGATCGACCGTCTCGACACCCAGCCGCCGGCGGCTTTCGGCGAACTCGCGGTGTATGACCTCGGGCGTCGCAACCTTCTGGTTGGCCGATTTGGTGGCAAGAAAGATATCGTCGCGCTCTCCCGCGATAAGGCCGCCGGTGATCTCTTCCGACCGGCCGCCGCTATAGGCGAAGGCCGTGTCGAAGAAGTTGATCCCCGCCTCGCGGCAGGCGGTATACATGCCGGCGCTCGCCGCCTCGTCGGCCTTGCCGCCGAACTGCATGGTGCCGAAACTGAATCTGGATACGTTCTTGCCGGATAGTGTCTGCATCGTCCCTGTCCCTTTCATCTTGCCTGAAATACGCACAGTCTTGCCCTGAAATGTCAAAGGCCGCCCGTAGGCGGCCTTTGTCCGTCTTCTGACGGGATCAGTTCGGAATGTCGCCGGTCAGGCCTTCGACGTAGAAGTTCATGCCAAGTAGCGTTCCGTCATCCGCCGTCTCGCCTTCCGCCAGCCAGTCCGAGCCGTCCTGCTTCTTCAGCGGGCCGGTGAACGGGTGATACTCGCCCGCGGCGATGGCATCGCGCAGAGCTTCTGCCTCGGCCTTCACGTCCGCCGGAACGGCATCCGAGATCTCGCCGATGCCCACCATACCCGGTCCGATCCCGTCCCAGGTATCCTTCGTTTCCCAGGTTCCGTCGATCACAGCCTGAACGCGGTCGATGTAATAGGGCGACCAGTTGTCGATGATCGAGGACACGCGCGGGAACGGCGCGTACTCGCCCATGTCGGACGCCTGCCCGAAGGTGACGACGTCGCCGGCCTCGGCAGCGGCGGCCTGCGGCGCGGTCGAGTCCGTGTGCTG
>CAZRNL010000635.1:0-1636 GCA_964601395.1 uncultured Silicimonas sp.
ATAGGCCACCGGCTGACGGCGCACCGATCCGCCGAAGGCGTTGATCAGGTGCAGTGCCCCTTCCCGCCAACGGACGTCGCCGGTCAGCCGATGCAGGTGCAGCAGGTTGTGCAGCGTCACCCCGTTGGCCGAGGGCACGGCACCATCGTAGATCTCCTTGGGCCGCACCGGTAGATCAGTGCGATCGGCGGCGGTCAGAAAGTAGCCGCCCCGGGCGCCATCGCGAAAGGCGCTGTCCATCGCGGCTTGCAGCGCAGCTGCCCTTTCCAGCCAAACGGCCTCCGGGTCGGCCCGGTGCAAGGCGAGCAGGCCCATGATCAGAAAGGCATAATCGTTGGCCGTGGCGTCGATGGCCGCCTGGCCCGAGCGATAGCGATGCAGCAGGCGGCCGTCCCCATCGCGCATCTTTTCCCAGATGAACGCCGCCGCCTTGCGGGCGGCCGCCAGATAGGTCGGCTGTGCGAGCACTTCCGCGCCGCGGGCCAGGGCGGCGATCATCATCCCGTTCCAGTCGGTGAGGATCTTGTCATCTTTCAAGGGCGGCACCCGTTGTGCGCGGGTCGCCAAAAGCCGCTGCCGCAACCCCTCCCAGCGTCGGGAGAGTGCTTCCGGCGACATCTTCAGCCGCCGGGCCCACTGCTCCCAGGAGGCGGTCAGGTGGAGAATATTGGTGCCGGTGCGGTGACGGGTGGCCTCTTCCAGAAAGTTGCCTTCGGCTTGCACATTGAAGATGCGCTCCCAGGGCACTTCGTCCTTGTCGGCCGCCGCAAGGGCTTGGAATTCGTCCCGGGACCAGACACACCACTTGCCCTCCTCGCCTTCGCTGTCGGCGTCTTCAGCCGTGAAGAAGCCGCCCTGCGGGTCGGTCATGTCCCGCAGCACATAGGTGAAGATCTCTTGCGCCGTCCGAGAGAACAAGGGATCCGCATCGGCTGCGTAACCCTCCAGATAGGCAAGTGCCAGAAATGCCTGGTCGTACAACATCTTCTCGAAGTGGGGCAACAGCCACTGGCGATCGGTGCTGTAGCGGTGAAAACCGAAACCCACATGATCCCACAAACCACCCAGGCGCATGGCTGTCAGTGTTTCCTTAACGGCCGTCAGCACTGCCGCCTCCCGGGTGCGCCGATGCACATCCAGCAGAAAGAGCAAGCGGTGGGCCGTGGGGAATTTGGGCGCCGAATCGAAGCCGCCGTATTGCCGATCCCGGCGATCCAGGGTTTCCTTGATGGCCTGGTCGATCACCGCCGAATCGGGTCCGGACGAATCGCCGGCATATACGAAGGCATCCTGCAAATGCCCGATCAGAGCCTGGCCCGAATCCAGCACACGCTCGGGCTCTTGCCGCCACAATTCGCTGATCCTGCTGCACAGATCCATGAGACCCAGCCGCCCCATCACGCTCTCTTTGGGGATGTAGGTGCCCGCGAAGAACGGCTGTTTGTCCGACGTCATCACGATGGTCATGGGCCAGCCGCCCCCGCCGGTGACCAGTTGGCAGGCGGTCATATAGAGCGTATCGATATCGGGGCGCTCCTCTCGGTCCACCTTGACGCACACGAAGCTATTGTTGAGCGCCGTCGCGGCCTCGGGATCCTCAAAGGACTCCCTTTCCATCACATGACACCAGTGGCAG
>CAZRNL010000636.1:0-877 GCA_964601395.1 uncultured Silicimonas sp.
CGGCTACACGTTCTCCGGAAACGGGAAAAAGGGAAAGGAAAAAAAGGAAAAAGGAGGAAAAAGGTGTCGAAGCCGTTAAGTTTCGGAAACAGGAAGAACGCGAGAGCGGGGACGACGCGGGAAGCCGGCGTCCGAGGGCTCCACGGTGCGAACCTAACGGCTTCGACACCTTTTCTCCCGGCGCGAATCTAACGGCTTCGACACCTTTTCTTCACCTTTTCTTGGGTCAGGGGCTCGGATTGTCGGTATGTCTCCCGCCGATTAAACTGTACAGTCTTTCTGTACATTCAGGATCTCCCGATGCGCACCGTCAGCGTGACCGAATTGCGCCAGCACCTGCCTGCCTGGCTGAAGAAGGTGGAGGCCGGCGAGGAGGTGCGGGTGACATCGCGCGGCCGCGTCATCGCACGCCTGATGCCCGAGCGGAATCCGCAGGACGTAGCGTTGAAGCGGCTCGAAACTTTGCGCGGAACCGTCATCGTCGGCGATATCCTCGCGCCGATCGACGAAGGGTGGAGTGCGGATGAGGATCATCTGTGATACTCACGCGCTCCTGTTCTGGGCGGACAGACGTGATCGCCTGAGCGCCCAGGCCTTCGCTGCGATCGAGAACGGGCGGTCGACACGGAGCCTCGCCTGTGCGGACATCAGCCTGTGGGAGATTGCGATTCTATTTCGCAAGGGTCGCCTCCGCTTGCCGCGCGGCATTGCACCTGCGGACTATGTCGACAGCATCATCCAGGCCTTGGCCCTGAATGTTCTTCCGATCACGCCGGCAATCGCCGAGCTGGCAGAAAGCGGCGTTACGGCTCATGGGGACCCGGCAGACCGACTCATCGCGGCAACTGCGATAGTGACGGAGTCCCCGCTCGTCACC
>CAZRNL010000636.1:887-1629 GCA_964601395.1 uncultured Silicimonas sp.
TACATCGACAACGTGCTCGTCACCATCGACGAGAAGTTGCATGCGCTGCCGCGATTGCGCTGTATCTGGTAGCACGCTGAACCGGCAGAGCGGTCCGCGTGATCGCCGTCCGCGCCCCACGGTCCGACCCGCTCGCCGGCGCGCTCGCGGACCGCCGGTTGCCTCATATCCCGGGCGTCAGAGCAGGTTGCGGATGACGCCCATTCGCATCGCGTTCATCGATTTCATGACCTGCGAGAGCAAGTTGAAGGCCTGATTCGCCTTTTGGTCGAAGTTCTGGAACGCGGTGCTTGCGTGCTGTCTGCTGCCCCCCGCGACCATCTCCAGCTCCTCCTCGCTGAGCTCACCGGACTCCGCTAGAGCGGACAGGACGTTCTCGGTCGCCGCCAGCAGGTCGTCCGTGGTGACGGCGTATCCGGCTTGCACCCCTTGCTCGTACATGCGGTGGACGTCGAGACCATCGGGGTCGGCCTTGCCGATCACCTCATTCACGAGAAACTTAAGGGCATCTTTCTGTGACATCGGTTGACTCCTCGAGTCGAGAAAAAAATGAATAAAAGGTGTCGAAGCCGTTAAGTTTCGGACAACGGGAAGAACGCGAGAACGGGGACGACGCGGGAAGCCGGCGTCCGAGGGCTCCACGGCGCGAATCTAACGGCTTCGACACCTTTTCGCTCGACACCTTTTCGCTTCGCCTTTTCGCATCGACACCTTCTTCATGACGAGGCGCTGATCCGAGGCT
>CAZRNL010000637.1:0-1628 GCA_964601395.1 uncultured Silicimonas sp.
CGGACAGGATGGTCAGGATCGACCAGCCGCGGGCCTGGGCCAGCGCGTAATGCTCGGGCAGCTTGTCGTCACGCTCCCGCAGGGTCGCGGCATCCTCGAAAGTCACCAGAAGTTCGGGCCGCTCCTCGGCGAAGAAGGCATAATGCTTCGGGCCGAGCGGCAGGAAATCGCCGTCGACCTCGGCAATTGCCAACATCGGGCGCTGCCAGTCTGGGGGCTCGGAGAGGTCGGACATGCACTGATATCTTGGTTACGGGATTACAACAGGCTTCGACCTTGGCGAGAGATTCGGGCCGCGACAAGGCTATCAGGTGGTATCTGATTGTATCCCTGTGACCGAGTTGCCATTATTCGCAAGGGCGTAAACAGTTCGCAACCAGAAGTTGCCAGAATTGCGCGGCTCTCACGCCTCCGGCCCGGGTTTGCCGATATGGGGCCGCCAGATCGACTCGGCCTCCTCGCGCGTCAGCACACGCGTCGGACCGGCCATCAGAATCTGGCCGTAAAGGCTGCGCCAGGCATCGTCTGCCATGAGCGCGCGAAATCTGGAGTGACGCCAGTCCACCGCAGCGTCGTGCATGGCGCTCAGCTTCGGATCGCGGCGCAGCTCTTCGCGCTCGGAGCGGCTGTCCAGAGCCAGGATCGTGCGGTCCTCCTCGGCGTCGAAATTCCGCTCGACCCAATAGCCTGCGTCCAGGCCCCCGTCGGCATGGACCGCGCGGCCACGATCACGTTTCAGGACAAAGCTTTCCAGCGCGCCCAGCGGAAAGTGGTTCAACTGCACCAGCGCATGATTGTCCCAGCCAAGGTTCGAGAAGATCCGCTTTTGGCGAAAAACCGCCGGCAGTTCGCGCCCTGACCCGTCGAACCAACGTTGCCTGGCCATGGCTTCTTCGTTGGGCGCCCGTGGCCGATGGACCCCAAGTTTGCGATAGCTGCCGTCATTCTTCACCAAAGTCTTGAAAAGCGCGGCTCTCCAGGGCCAGTGAAGCACCCTTGGTGCCGCACGGGTGAAGGACTCGGTCACCGGCCGATCTTCATAACGCACCAGTCCCGCGTTTCCGAAGAGCCGCCAAGTCAGAGTGATCGCTGTCGCCTCAGGCAATGCCGCCAGCAGGGCTGGGATCGTCCGGTCGCCGACGTGCACATTCACGAATTCATCGACGTCCAGCGGCAGCACCCAATCTGCCCCGGTCACCAGCGGATGCTTGTCCGCCTTCTTCAGCGCCGTAAACTGAGGCCCCTCCAGATACGGACCTGGATTGCGGACATGGGTCAGCCAGTTCAGCTTCTCCAACCTGTCCAGCATCGCATCGGTGCCGTCCGTGCAGTCGTTGGAAAAGACCAGGAAATCCGTGATCCCCACGGCCCGGTGATGCGCCAGCCATTCCAGCAGGAACGCGCCCTCGTTCTTGACGCATAGGACCGCTGTGATCTTCACAGCCGCGCCCATCTTCTGTTCTCAAATATCCCCGCCGGAGGCATTCGCCCTCTCCACCCGAGCCACGCCCGTAAGGCGTAGCACGGGGGCCGGATCAGAAGAAAGCCTGCAGCCCTGTCTGCGCCCGGCCGAGGATGAGGGCGTGGACGTCGTGGGTGCCCTCGTAGGTGTTGACCGCCTCGAGGTT
>CAZRNL010000638.1:0-1624 GCA_964601395.1 uncultured Silicimonas sp.
AAGCCATAGCGGATCGCGTCGTCGATCTCTTCGGTCGTGGCGATCCCGTCCCGAACCAGCCAGAGCGCCTCGCGCCAGACCGCCTCAAGGAAGCGGTCCGCGATATGGGCGTCGATTTCCTTCCTGACCTCAAGAGGATAGCAGCCGATCTTCCTCAAGATGCCTTTCGCCTTTTCGATGATCTCCCGGTCCGCACCCTCGCCCGGCACGACCTCGATCAGGGGCAAGAGATAGACCGGATTGAAGGGATGCGCGACGAAGACCCGCCCGCCCGTCGCCATGCCATCCCGCAACTCCGACGGCTTGAACCCGGACGTCGACGAGCCAAGCGGCGCATCGGGGTTCACCGCCTCGATCTCGGCATAGACCCGGTGCTTCAGGTCCAGCCGCTCCGGTACGCTTTCCTGGATGTAATCGGCATCCTTTACGGCCTCACCCACGGTCCCGGCCCAGATCAGCCGGCCCTCGGGCGGCAGCGCCCGGTCATAGAGCATCGGCAGCGCCCACCGCGCATTGGTCAGCACCGCCTCCATCTTGCGCTCGGCCTCGGGATCGGGGTCGAAGACCACCGCGTCCCAGCCGTTCAGCAGGAACCTCGCGGCCCAGCCGCCACCGATCACGCCGCCGCCGATGATTGCGACCCTCATGCGAAAATCTCCCGCACCTGGGCGGCTACCACCCGGCCCAGAACGCCATGGGCTTCCGCCGACAGATGCACGCCGTCCAGGTCGTCCACCGCGATATGCGCGCCCGCATCCAGGAACGCCGCCCCGTTCTCCCCCGCGAAACGCGCCATCTGCTCGGGCAGCCCGACCACCCGAGCCTCGGCTCCGCGGAAGATCTCGGCCAGATCGCCCCGCTCTCTGACCGGTGTCGGGCAGATCACCAGCGAGCGCGCGACGATCTCGAGCTTCTTCGCCTCGAGCAACAGCCGCGCCACGCCCAGGGCCACGTCCTGCGGGCCAAGGTTGAAGCGCTGCTTGACGTCGTTGGTCCCGAGCATGATGATCAGGAGGTCGATCGGCCTGTGCGACTCAAGAATGGCGCGGAAACTTCTGAGACCGTTGCGATATTCGCCCTCGACCGGATCGTCGAACACCGTCGTCCGCCCGGGCAGCCCCTCGACGACGATGTCGAAACCGTCGCCCAGTTCTGCGCCCATCACGCCAGCCCAGCGCACGTGCTTGGGATGGATCGGGTCCGCCCCGAGGTGCGGCATCGGCCCCGTGCCGAAGGTGTTCGAATCGCCATAGCACAGGATACGTTTCATAGCGGCGCCCTTTTCGTCAGCCCCAGTTTCGCCCGCACCTCGTCGGGTCCGATCACCCGCGCGCCAAGCCCCTCGATGATGCCCACGGCCCGCTTGACCAGTTGTTCGTTCGTCGCCAGCTGCCCCTTGCCCAGCCAGAGGTTGTCCTCCAGGCCGACCCGCACGTTGCCGCCCGCAAGCACGGCGGCAGCCACATAGGCCATCTGGTTGCGGCCGAGCGAGAACGCCGAGAAGGTCCAGTCCCGCGGCACGTTGTTGACCATCGCCATCAGCGTGTTCAGGTCATCCGGCGCGCCCCAGGGCACGCCCATGCACAACTGCACCAGCGCGGGACCCTTCAGAACGCCCTCCTCG
>CAZRNL010000639.1:0-1623 GCA_964601395.1 uncultured Silicimonas sp.
CGTGCCGACGGTCTTCGCCGCGCGCCAGTTCGTGAACCATGGCCACGTCCTGGTGAACGGCAAGCGCGTGAACATCGCATCCTACCGCGTGTCGGAAGGTGACGTGATCTCGGTCCGGGAAAAGTCGCGCCAGATGGCGCTGATCCTGGAAGCGATCCAGCTGACCGAGCGGGACGTTCCGGACTATCTGGAAGTGGACAACAACAAGCTGACGGCGAAGTTCGTGCGGACCCCCGGCCTGGGCGACGTGCCCTATCCGGTCCAGATGGAACCGAACCTGGTCGTCGAATACTACGCGAAGAACTAAGCGCCGATGTGCGTGCGAGCACGCACCCTACGGTTTGAGGGCCCGCCGGATTGGCGGGCCTTTTGCATTGCAACAGGGATCGGCCCGTTTGATGCGGCGGCGCCGACCCGGGTCACGCCGCCTTTGGTTTGGCAAAGACGTTCAGGCCGGTGCCGGTCTCCAGATAGGACTTGAGGCTGGACAGAACGATCGGCCAGCCCTTCGAGACGCCCTCAGCCATCCCGCTGCCCTTGATCAGGTCGTCATGGGTGACCACCAGCTTGGTCATGCCGTCATAGGGGATGACGTCGAAGGTCACGCGGCTATAGGCCTCGGGCTCGGCCTCCTGGCTTTGGTTCACCCAGGAGATCACCAGCTTTGACGGCGGCGTGTGTTCGATGACCCGGCCAACGAGTTCGGTCGTGCGCGCGGCATCGTTGCGGACATGTTCCCAGCGCGATCCGGGCTGCCAGTCGGACACGTTGGAATGGCCCCAGTAACGGGCCGAGATATCGGCGCTGGTGATGGCTTCGAACACCCGTTCCGGGGCGGCGGATATGAAGGTGACATAGACAAAGCTGGTGCGTTCGATGGTCATTCCCGGGATCCTTCCAATGAGCGTTTCAGATCGTGCAGCAGGCTGAGGCGCTGGGTTTCGAACTTGCGGACCCAGCGTTCGTAGATGTCGTGCAGCGGCACGGGGTTGATGAAGTGCAGCTTCTCGCGGCCCCGCCTGGCCGTGCTGACCAGATTGGCCGCCTCGAGCAGGTCAAGATGCTGGGTCACCGATTGCCGTGCCATGGCCAGTTCCGCGCAGAGCTGGCCGAGGGTCTGGCCATTCTTGTCGCACAAGAGATCAAGCAACTTGCGGCGGGTCGGATCACCCCGCGCCCTGAAGACCTTGTCCGCTTCCGTTTCCGTCATGCGGGTAATATGCAGGCAAATACCTGCATGTCAAGCCTGATGCGCCAGCATGGGCGCAAGGGTCTTTTCTTTTCTGCCGCTGGTCCGTATGTCCCCCCGGTCGCGGGCCGCGCAGTTTCTGCCGGCGGCGTGGTGTCGAAACGATGGAGGTCCATGCTGGTCGCAAGCGACCGGCGGCAGAGGGACAAGAGGCAAGAGGAGACGGGCGGATGACCGGACAGGTACACGCAAGGATCGACGGCGCATTGGTGATGATCGGCTTCGGCTCGATCGGGCGCGGCACACTGCCACTGATCGAACGCCACATCGCGTTCGACCGCGCGCGGTTCACCGTGATCGAGCCTTCGGGCGACTTCGCCCATATCCTGCGCGACCACGGCATCCGGCATCTTCAACTGGCGCTGACTCCGGAC
>CAZRNL010000640.1:0-1620 GCA_964601395.1 uncultured Silicimonas sp.
TCGCCCCCATGACATCCGTGCGGCGGGATTACCCGAGCCGCGTCGATGTCACCTTCCAGCGGAAAAAGGGACAGGTGGTCCTAGACCAGATACGGACGGTGGACAAGGCGCGCCTCGCCAAGCGTCTGGGGCGCGTGCCGGAGCCGCGTTGTCGCGAGGTCGCGGACCTGCTTCAGCAGATGTTCGCCTACGAGTAACCGGATAAGCATGGCCCAGATCTCCTCATCTCTCAGGAGGTCGGCATAGGCCGGCATATCGCTCTCACGGTAACGGCTGCCATAATCCCGATGAGGATTGCGGTGAGCCTTACGGTGCCCCGAGCCGACGCCAGGTCCGGCCCCCATCGTCGCTGGCCAGCAGCTCGCTATTCTGTGTCGATGCAAACTGGCGCGCCGGGTTCACGGGATCGATAGCGAAGTGCAGCAGGTATCGGTCGCCGAAATCGTTGCTCAACGATTGCCAGTCGAGGGACGGCTCCTCTGCGCGAAGCAGGCCGTTGCCAAGCATGAACGCATAGACTGCCCCGTTCGTCGCGACCTCGACCATGCTGGCCGGGCGGGGCAAGCGGTGCGCAGGCTGCCATACCCGGCCGCCGTCCTCGCTGACCAGAAGCCCCTGCTGTGTCGCGGCGTAGAGCCGCGTGGCGCCGGTGGAAGATGCGGCGAGATCGATCAGGCCGTCCGGCACCGGCCCGACAGGGCTCCAATTGCGTCCGCCATCGCGACTGATCTGAAGTCCGCCATGGACGCCGTAGATCACGTTCGGATCGGCTTTGCTTACGTCCATCTGATGGAAATCAACCGGTCCTCCGACTCCCGGCGACAGCATCGTCCAGCTCCTGCCGCCATCCGTGGATGCGACGAAGCCGAGGTTTCCACCGCGCGCTGGATGCCCGCTCGCATACAGCTTCGTCGCGTCAGTCGGGTGCGGGGTGAATCCCATGAAGTCGTCCCGCCGTTCGGAGACGGGTTCAACCGTTGCGTCATCGAGGCGCAACGCGTGCAAGCCATGATGAGTGGCGATGAGAAGACGCCCGCTATCGGCGCTATCGACCGCGAGCCCGTGGATGTGCGTCGATCGCAGCAGCTCGGTCAGGGGCACGCCCGGTTGCGCGTGAGCGGCGGGCGTCGTGAGGAACAGGCCGGCAGCCATGATCACGATGGCGGGGACGTATTTCAGATGATGAAAGTTCATGATGCTTCTTTCCGAGGTGCCGCCCACCAGAAGGCGAGAACCGGCAGCACGATCCATTGGGTGACGGGCGAGAGACCGGCGTCGATCACAGGTATGACCGGCATCAGGTCGCGATAGGTCCAGGTTTCCCGGACCCCGATGTTCAGCCACTCGCTGAAGACGGTGTAGCCGAGACCGAACACAATGGTGACAAGAGCTGCACGACGGTAGTCAGCCTCTGGCCATTGGCCGCTGCCGAACAGAGACAGCGCGGCGAGGAGTGCGCTCATCGCGATCAGTATGTCTCCACCAGTGCAATGAACGGCGGCGAACACGATTTCGCCCGCACTGCCAGTTTCCCATAGCGTGTAAAGCGGCATATGGGCGAACTCCCATACGAGACTGCCGAGGGCCATGGCGACCAGATAGCGCCGCATGGTCGAAAGC
>CAZRNL010000641.1:0-1612 GCA_964601395.1 uncultured Silicimonas sp.
AAAGCGCGAAAGGTGCATTGCGCAGATTGTCGAGGCGGAGAGGAATTCCACCGCGAAATCACGGTCGGCCACGGCATCGAGCGAGTTGGCGGCAGGCGCGTCAAAGCCCAACGCTTCAGCGGTTGCGTGACGGTCGATCGGAAAGGACGTGCCCGCCAGCGCGGCGGCACCGAGCGGCGATTCGTTCATCCGCACCCGCGCATCGGTAAAGCGCGAGGCGTCACGGCCCAGCATCTCGACATAGGCCATCATGTGATGGCCCCAGGTGACCGGCTGCGCGGTCTGAAGGTGGGTGAAACCGGGCATTACCCATTCCGCCCCCGCCTCCGCCTGCCCCAGAAGCGCCTTCTGCAATGCTTCGATCCCGGCAATCGCCACGTCGCATTGGCCGCGGACCCAGAGCCGGAAATCGACGGCAACCTGATCGTTCCTGCTTCGCGCGGTGTGCAGACGCCCGGCCGGTTCACCGATCAGCTCTTTCAGCCGGGATTCAACGTTCATGTGGATGTCTTCGAGCGCGGTCGAAAAGCGGAACGCTCCGGTCTCGATTTCTGACAAGACCGTGAGCAGACCTTCCCTGATGGCCTTTGCGTCGCTATCCGTAATGATGCCTTGTGCGGCAAGCATCGCCGCATGGGCGCGTGAGCCTTCGATGTCCTGTGCCGCAAGCCGTTGATCGAAGCCGATGGATGCGTTGATCGCCTCCATTATGGCGTCCGGTCCGGCGGCGAAGCGGCCGCCCCACATCGAGTTTGCGCTGTCGGTCATGTCTAAACGCCCTTCGGAGGCACCATGCTGAAGTTTCTCGCCGTCCTCTACACGGCCCTCGCGCTTACTGCAAACGCCGCCCACGCCGACATCTCTGCAGCCGAGGCGGCCCGTGAAGGAACCATGAAGAAACTTCTGTTCCAAGGGACTATGGATGTATCGCAGGAGACCTTCACTGACCCGGAAGGTGGCGAGTACCGACTTTCGGATTTCAAGGGTAAGCATGTGCTGGTGAATTTCTGGGCGACCTGGTGTGCGCCCTGCCGTAAGGAAATGCCGATGCTGTCCGAGTTGCAGGCAGAATTCGGCGGTGACGACTTCGAGGTCGTCACCATCGCAACCGGGCGGAACTCGGTGCCGGGCATCCGCAACTTCTTCGAGGAAGTCGGTGTGGACAACCTGCCGCTGTACCTCGACCCGAAGTCGAAGCTGGGACGCGACATGGGTGTGCTCGGTCTGCCAATTACCGTCATCCTCGACCCGGAAGGCTTCGAAATCGCACGCATGCGCGGTGACGCGGAGTGGAACAGTGACAGCGCCAAATCGGTCATCCGCGCCCTGATCGGTACTCCCGCAGAGGGCTAGGTCTCAGCTCGCCACGGTGATCAGGGCGACGATGTAGGCACCGTAAAGCGCAACCAGTCCCGCGCCCTCGCGCCGGGAGACGCGCCAGCCCGACCGGGCGAAAACCACCAGGAGAGCGGTCGCCGCCAGCATGACCCAGATATCGAAGGACAGGATCTGCGGCGGTATGGTCAGGGGCGTGACCCAGGCGGTGACGCCGAGGATACCGAATATGTTGAAGATGTTGCTGCCGACTATGTTGCCGAATGCCACGTCGGCC
>CAZRNL010000642.1:0-1610 GCA_964601395.1 uncultured Silicimonas sp.
CCGCATCCCCCAGCGCCAGCGCCTGGATCGCGCTGACGATGGCCTGCGCACCCGATCCGCAGAGGCGGTTGACGTTCATCGCGGGCGCCGTTTCGGGAACGCCTGCCTCCATCGCCGCGACGCGCGAAAGGTACATGTCGCGCGGCTCGGTGTTGATGACATGGCCGAAGACCACGTGGCCGATCTGCCCGCCCTCGACACCGGCCCGCTCCAGCGCGGCCTTCGCCACCTTGGCCCCCAGCGTGATCGGCGGCGTTCCTGCCAGTGCACCGCCGAACGTGCCGATGGCCGTCCGTGCGCCCGAGAGAATGACGATGTCCTTCATGGCGTGCTCCTCTGCTTCCCAGGCAGAGAAAGCCACGAAACGGCGGATACCGCCAGCTTTTGCGAAAAGCCGCGACGCCGCGTCACTGCCCGGCAGCGCTCGCCTGGAAAAGCGGCACCGTCGAGATCGACATCTTCGCCGACCCCTCGGTCAGTTCGCGCGCATGGGCGAGATAGATCAGCGTCTGGTTTTCTTCGTCGAAGATCCGCTTGATCCGCAGCGTCTTGAGGATGATCGAGCGCCGCTCGCGGAACACCTCTTCCCCGTCCGCGCTCCGGTCGATGTCCCCGATCGTGATCGGCCCGGTCTGGCGGCAGGCGATCGAGGCGTTCGACGGGTCCTCGAACCAGTTGCCCTGGCTCAGCCGGTCGATGATCGACCGGTCGAAATAGGCGATATGGCAGGTGACGCCCGAAACCTCGGGATCGTTGACCGCCTCGATGATGATGTCGTTGCCGACCCAGTCGACGCCCACCTTGCCCACCTCCTCGGCGGCAAGTGGTGCGGCCGCGAACAACGCGGCGCAGATTGCGAGACTCCGATGCACGATGATCTCCCTTTCACATCTTCGTGGCCGGCGCTGCGACTCCAGCCCTATCCGGAACGAACCGGCCTGCTTGCGGGTTCCCCTTACAGAGAAACACTGGAGAACACACATGCTTCACACACCCACGATCAGCGAGTTCGATACCGGACTCCCTGCCACATACGCCTTCCGGATCGGCGGCAAGGTCACCGGCGAGGACATGCAGGCGATGGCCGAACGCGTGGACGCCATCTTCGATCGTCGAGGCAAGGCCGATCTTCTCCTGTCCTTCGTCGAATTCGAGGGAACCGAATTCGGCGCAAGCCTCAGCTGGGACAACGTGAAGGTGCGGTTTCGCTCGATTTCCCAGGTCCGCAACTACGTCACCGCCGGGGCCCCCGACGCCGCCCAGGGCATGATCCGCTTCTTCGGCGCGCTCTTGCCGGTCGAGACCCGGAACTTCGAAAGCGAAGACGAGGCGCTGGCATGGCTTCACGCCGAACCGCGCCTCTCCGCAGCCGCTTGAGCCCCGTCGCTTTCCTCGCCGAAACCGCCTAAGCTTCGGGTGTCCGGGCAGGAGACGCGGCGATGCCACCATTCGACGAGCACCTGAAATCGGTTCTGACCGCCATCGACGCCGATGGCCTGATGAAACGCGAACGCAGCATCACCTCGCCGCAGGGCGCGAATATCGACGTCGGCGGTCGGCACATGCTGAACCTCTGCGCCAACAACTACCTCGGCCTTGCCGACCACCCG
>CAZRNL010000643.1:0-1609 GCA_964601395.1 uncultured Silicimonas sp.
GCTCAGCGCCTTGACTTTCGCCGCGTTGAGCGCCTTCTCCGGATGCCGTCCTTTTGTCTTCATCGTCCTATCCCACATTTCATACCACAAAATATGTGGGATGTTCCCGGACGTCAATCAACCGGGTCGGACGATGAAGTCGGAAAAATATTTTAGAATCAGTGATTTCTGGAACGCCGTCGGATGCGATCGGACATCAAGTCGGCGGACACCCTCTCCGCCACTCCACTTCGGGTCCGACCCGGAGACATGGGTGACAGATCGTACCTAAGACATGGGTGACAATCTCGTGCCGAACGGATTGTCGATGGTCTGCAAGGTTCTCTGCTCCAGGTCGATATATCCCAGATCGTAGTGCATGAAGGTTACCAGCCAAATGCCATCGTCGACCTCCTTTATTCCGAGCCTGTGACCGGCGAGCACGGTCGAGACGTTGATCTTCTTTCGGTGCATGCAAACGCGCCCGCATGCGGTGACGAGGATGTCCTTGTCATGGAACGGGTATTCGATCTCGGGCAGGCCGTCATAGGGTCTCGTTGAGGCGGTGTAGACCTCGGCCGGACAAGCCATGTCGAGCGCTTCGTGGGGTCTTTCGGTATTGAACTCTTCGACGAAGGCATCGAAGCGGGCCTGCTGCTGAAGGCTGTTCATGCCCGGCGGCCTCGTCGCCTCCTTCTTCAAGGTCAGGTGCATGCGCTCGTGGCGGCCGTTCTGCTGCGGCTGGCCGGGCCTGATGCGTTCGATCGCGATGCCCAGCCGGAGCCACCACACCGAGAGCTTCGACAGATTGTAGAGCCCGTTGGGAGAGGCGAAAGGCAAGCCGTTGTCGGAGCGGATTGCGGCGGGCAGGCCACGTTCGGCGAACAACCGGGAGAAGCCATTGAAGGCATTGGCCTCCTTCGTCGATGCATGGGCTTCGCACATCAGCAGATAGCGCGAGGCATGGTCTGTCACCGTCAGGGGGTAGCAATACTGGCCGTTGCCGAGCTTGAACTCGCCCTTGTAGTCGGCGCACCACAGATTGTTGGGCGCCAGCCCCGCCGACAACGGCGTGCCTTGCGCTTTGTTCCGCCGCCGCTGCCGGCTGCGCGCGACCAGGCCGTGCCGGTCGAGCACCGCATGGACCGTGCTCCTGGCGGGAATGCGCACGTCGCCGGCAAGCTGGCGCACCAACAGCTCGCGGATCTTGCGCGCCCCCCAGTGCGGCTTGTCCTTCTTGCACGCCACAATCATCCGCTCGATCTGGAAGGGCAACTGGTTGGCGTAACGAACCGGACGTCGCGAGCGGTCGCACAGGGCCTCCAGACCCTGTTCCTTGTAGCGGTTGAACAGCTTGTAGCCGGTCTTGCGCGAGATGCCGAACTCCCGACAGACCGCGCTCATACCGTCCCCGTCCAGAAGCCGGGCGACAAACCGAAGACGTTCCTCCATAACCGAACTCTCTTTCCACGGCATCGACACCTCCCGCGTGCAATTGCATGCGGGAGGTGTTACCCATGTGTCCGGTACAAAACGTCACCTATGTCTCGGGTCGGTCAGCTAAGTGGCTGATGTAGCGAAAAACCCAGAAATTTCGGCGACTTACGTACACAGACCTGCTACACTTTGG
>CAZRNL010000644.1:0-1604 GCA_964601395.1 uncultured Silicimonas sp.
GTCTCGGCGCGCAGTTCGTCGGCCAGACGGTACAGGTCGGCATCGCTCAGCCGCTTCAGGTCGGCGGGTGAAGCGATGCGGTCCAGCGTTGGTGTTTTCGGTCGTTCGGACATTGCTACTCCGGGCTCAGAACTCGCGCGACACTACAAACATAGCTGCCTGACGCAAGTTGTCCGCTCGTGCATCATATAAGGAGAGCGCGTCAACGGCTTCAGCGGCCAAATCCTGCGCCCTGTCCATAGCACCGTCGAGCCCCAGAAGCGATACGAAGGTCGCCTTTCCGGCGTCGGCGTCCTTATTCAGGCGCTTGCCCGCCTTCGCCTCGTCCCCGGTCTCGTCGAGGATGTCGTCGACGATCTGGAAGGCAAGGCCAAGCGCGCGGGCATACGCCGCAAGAGGTGCGGGATCGGCATCGGCCATGACCGCCCCGGCCATTGCGGACCACTCGATCAGCGCCCCCGTCTTCTGCGACTGCAATTCGGTGATCCCGGCGAGATCCAGCGGCTCGGCGGCGGTTTCCGCCCGGATGTCCAGCGCCTGCCCCCGCACCATGGCGGCCGCCTCGCGGGCAAGAGACCGCGCCAGGGCAAGCCTGCGCTCGGCCGGCAGGTCGCCTTCCGTCACCAGCCGGAACGCCAGAGATTGCAGACCGTCGCCGACCAGGACCGCAGTTGCCTCGTCCCATCTGACATGAACCGTCGGCTGGCCCCGGCGCAGGTCGTCGTCGTCCATGCAGGGCAGGTCGTCGTGGACCAGCGAATAGGCGTGAATGGCTTCGATGGCGGCGGCGGCGTGGATCGACACGCTGTCCGGCACACCGTGAAGCGCCGCGCTTTCCATCACCAGGAACCCGCGCAGCCGCTTGCCGCCCGATGCGGCATAGCGCATCGCCTCGGACAGTGGACACGGAGGGTCGCCCGCTGCGGCCACCAGATGCGCCTCAATGGCAGCAGCGCGGGCCTTCAGCGCTTCGTCGAAGCTCACTTGATGTCGACCGGTTGGGTCCCCGTGGGCTGGCCATCCTTGTCGAGCGTGATCTGGGCGACCTTCTCCTCGGCCTCGGACAGCTTCTTGCGGCAATGTTCCTTCAGCGCCGCGCCGCGCTCGTAAAGCTTGATGGAATCCTCAAGCGGCACATCACCCGATTCCAGGCGGGCGACGACGCCCTCCAGCTCTTTCATCGCTTCCTCGAAGCTCATGTCCGAAACGGGTTTGTCGGTCATCTGTCGTGCTCCTTCAGGACGGTCACATGCGCCGCGGCGCTGGCGGCGAGCGCGTCCAGATCATAACCGCCTTCGAGTGTCGAGACCACGCGTCCCTGCGAATGCGCGTCGGCCACGTCGCAGATCGCCCCTGTCAGCCAGGTGAAATCGGCCTCGGTCCAGTTGAGGTTCGCGAGAGGGTCGTCGGCGTGAGCGTCGAAGCCTGCCGAAATGATGATCAGCTCGGGCGCGAAATCGTCGACGGCGGGCAGGATGATGTCGCCCCAGGCGCGGCGCATTTCGGCGCCTCCGGTCATCGGCGCCAGCGGCGCGTTGATGACGTTGTCATGCGCGCCGGTCTCGTGCGCGCCGCCGGTGCCGGGATAAAGCGGCATCTGGTGC
>CAZRNL010000645.1:0-1603 GCA_964601395.1 uncultured Silicimonas sp.
CTTCCAGCGCGCCGAGTATCTCTTGGATCACGGCATGCTGGACCGGGTCACGCATCGGCGGCACCTGAAACAGGAACTGGTGACGATCACACGCATGTTGCTGGGCCTTCCTCCGGCGGTGATGGGCGACCTGCCCGCGCCCACCCCGGCTCCTCCGGCCGAAGAACCGACCGCACCCACCGAGCCCGAGCCCGAGGCGAAGTCCGGCTGACCCTGACCCGTCCCACCACTTTGCGGGATTGCCGCCGATGACCAAGACGTCCTCCTCCGACGCCATTCTCCAGCGCATGATGGCGCTTCATCCCAAGGTCATCGACCTGACGCTGGACCGCATGGGCCGGTGCCTCGAAGCCGTCGGCAATCCGCACGAACACCTGCCGCCGGTCATCCATGTGGCCGGCACAAACGGCAAGGGCTCGACGCAGGCAATGATACGCGCCGGACTGGAAGCCGAGGGCAAGACCGTCCACGCCTACACCTCGCCGCATCTCGCCCGCTTTCACGAACGAATCCGGGTGGCGGGCAAGATCATCTCCGAAGACCGCCTGACGGACATCCTCGACGAGGTCTACGCGAAGAACGGCGGCGGACAGATCACCTATTTCGAGATCACGACGGTTGCCGCCTTCCTGGCCTTCGTCCGCGAGAAAGCCGACTGGACGCTGCTCGAAGTCGGCCTTGGCGGCCGTCACGACGCGACGAACGTGGTCGACCATCCAAAGCTCACGATCATCACCAAGGTCGACCTCGATCACCAGCAGTTCCTCGGCGAAACGCTGGCCGAGATCGCCTACCAGAAGGCGGGCATCATCAAGCGCGGCGTCCCCGTCGTCATAGGGCCGCAGCACGACGAGAGCCTGGCCGTAATGGAGGCCGAAGCGGCGCGGTTCGGCGCTCCGGTCCTTGCCTTCGGGCAGCACTGGCATGTCGGAGAGGAACGCGGGCGGATGGTGTTTCAGGACGAACACGGGCTTCTCGACCTGCCGCTCCCCAACCTGCGCGGCCCGCACCAGATCGGCAACGCCGGCATGGCGCTCGCGGCCCTCCGGCACCTCGGCTATGGCGAGACCGCCTGCGAAGGCGCCGTCACCAACGCCTTCTGGCCCGCGCGGATGCAACGCCTGAAGGAAGGCCCGCTCGTCGACGCCGCGCCGGAGGCCGAGCTTTGGCTTGACGGTGGCCACAATCCGGCCGCCGGAGACGCGCTTGCCGAGACGCTGGCCCGGATGCTCGAGCGTCCGACCCACCTGATCTGCGGCATGCTCTCGACCAAGGACGTCGCCGGGTACCTCCGGCCGCTGGCGGCACATGCGCAAAGCCTCCACGCCGTCGCCATCCCCGGCGAAACCGCCACCCTGCCCGCCGAGGACACGGCCGCCGCCGCCGAGAGCGTTGGCCTTTCAGCCGTCGTGTCGGGTTCGGTGGGCGAGGCGCTGGACGACATCATCTCCCGCGACCCCACCGCCCGCGTCCTCATCTGCGGCTCGCTCTACCTCGCGGGTTCCGTTCTGCGCGAGAACGGCTAGGGCTGCGAGAGCACGGGACCGGTTGGGGTGTGCAGGACCGTTGGTTCAGGGCAGGATGAACGGCGGCTTTGGAGCCC
>CAZRNL010000646.1:0-1596 GCA_964601395.1 uncultured Silicimonas sp.
TGCTCTGCATGACGCAGCGCGCCGGGGGTGAAGGTCACAGGACCTTCGTCGGTCGCGGACTGCGGAGATCTGGCCCTTCGTGGGGAGGGGCCTGACTTCGTCCGAGCTCTTTCGGGGGTTCAGTTGGCGGCGTTGGTATGATGTGGACAACCGGGGGATCGTTGGGGGCTATATGTTCTGAGCCTGTGCGAGTTTCGCATCATGCGTGCTCGCGCAGTTTTCCGTTTCGTTTCTTATTTCTTCTCATTCCTCTTTACGGAGACACACGCACATGAAACATCTGAGAAAGGGCTTTACGCTCATCGAGCTCCTCGTGGTTGTGGCAATCATTGCCCTGCTGGTCGGCTTGCTTTTGCCAGCCATCACGCAGGCACGTCGGAATGCCGCATCTGTCAAGGATGCCACCCAAGTCAAGCAGATTCATCAGTCGATGCTGGTTTTTGCCAACTCGGCTGAGGGTCGCCTTCCCACGCCAGGCCTGATCGATCGTCTGCCCGTCAACGGCGTCGAGCAGATCGGCTACGGCCCCGAAGATCATTCGCAGAACCACACCGCCAACGTGTATTCCGCCATGATCGCAGCAAACCTCATCAATGCAGATATCTGCGTTGGTCCCACCGAAGTCAACCCCCGCATCAACGAAGACCTCGACTACGACCGTGAAATGTACTCGCCCAGCACCGATACCTACTGGGACACAAACTTCGTCGCGGACATCACCCAGGAATTCTCTGGTCCCGGCACCGGCTCCAACACCAGCTACGCTCATGCTGCTCTCTGCGGCGACCGCAAGTCTGTGAAGTGGCGTAACCGTTCCGATGCAACGTTCCCCATCATGGGAACGCGCGGTACCGGTGGCAACAGCAACCGCGGTGGTGCAACAACTGGCGATGACTACGACCTCTCACCAACGCTCGAACTCCATGGTGGAGATCGTCAGTGGCGTGGCAACGTCGTCTTCGCTGACAATCACCTCGAAACCCTCGACAGCTTCTTTGCTGACCTCACCTCACACGACTCAGGTACCGGCACTGGCAAGAAGAAGGACAACCTTTACACCTGCGAATTTGCAGACGGGCCCGCAGGCAACCGCAATCACTCATCCAGCGATGCATGGCTTGTGATCACAAGGGCACCGCACCAGGAGTTCGTGTGCACGCCCATCTGGGATCCGCTGCTCACCTCGTAATCGCCGAGGAACGAGGAGCGACCGTTTCTGAACACGCCGCTCCTTTCGAATGTGTGCAGGGCTGGCTTACCGGCCAGTCCCTGCCTTCCCGATCGGAAATCCCGACGACTGATGAACGGTTCCTCAGTCGCACACAAGTTTGTCTCTCTCTCGGACACAATTCGTCCCCCACCCTCTTTTACGGAGAACCCCTGCTATGAGAAATACCCGTGCATTCACGCTGATCGAGCTGCTGGTGGTTATCGCCATCATCACGCTGCTCATGGGCATTCTGCTTCCCGCTCTTGCCAAGGCACGTGCCGCGGCTGAACAGGTGAAGGATGCAACCCAGCTGCAGCAGATCCACAAGGGTCTCGTCACCTTCTCACGCCAGTTCAATGGCATTTTCCCCAAACCGGGTCTGATCA
>CAZRNL010000647.1:0-1592 GCA_964601395.1 uncultured Silicimonas sp.
GCGGGTCCGCTCGATCCCGCCGCGACGGGGATCCTTGCCGTCGCACTGGGCGAAGCGACAAAGACGGTCCCCTACATCACCGACGCGCTGAAAGCCTATCGCTTCACCGTCCGCTTCGGTGCATCCACCAACACCGACGATGCCGAAGGTGAAGTGCTCGCGACGTCTGAAGTCCGCCCCACGGACGACGCGATCCGCGCGGCGCTCACCGCCTTCGAAGGCGACGTCATGCAGGTGCCTCCGCAGTTCTCGGCGGTCAAGATCGACGGCGAGCGCGCCTACGCTCTGGCCCGCGCCGGAGAAGAAGTCGACATCGCCGCGCGACCTCTCTTTGTCGAAAGCCTTACCCTGGAAGATCGACCCGACACGGATCACGCTGTTCTGGAAATGGTCTGCGGCAAGGGCGGTTATGTCCGGTCCGTCGCCCGCGACCTGGGCCAGGCGCTGGGATGTCTTGGCCATGTCCTGACGCTGCGGCGGGTCTGGTCGGGTCCGTTTGAACTGGAAGACGCCGTGACGCTGGACGAAGTCGAGCGTCTGGCGCGCCAGCCCGAGATCGAGGATCTTCTGCTGCCGCTCGAAGCCGGGTTGACCGACCTTCCCGAACTGGCCGCAACCGCGGAAGGTGCCATGCGGATGAAGAACGGCAATCCCGGCATGGTCATCGCCTCGGACGTCGAATACGGGGATACGGCCTGGGCGTCCTATCAGGGTCAGCCGGTAGCGGTCGGCGTCTACAAGGCGGGCGAGTTGCATCCGTCGCGCGTCTTCCAGCTTTGACCCTGATCGTCCGGCACCACACTGTCGGCGGGCGGGTCAGCGAGGCGGTCTATTCCCCTTGCGAACGCTATCGCTATGCGCTGACGCGCCGATGGAGCGAGGACAGACCCCGCCTTCTCTACATCATGCTGAACCCCTCGACCGCGACGGAAGTATCAAACGATCCAACGATCGAACGCTGCGAGCGTCGCGCCCGGCATCTGGGATACGGCGCTTTCCGCGTGGTGAACCTTTTCGCATTGCGCGAAACCAGCCCGATCCGCCTGCGACAGGCAAGACATCCCGTCGGTCCCGATAACCTGGAGGAAATAGCCAAGGCTCTGGACTGGACGGACGATGTGCTATGTGCCTGGGGCATTCACGGAGCGAACCAGGGGCAGGATGCCGTCACGTCGGGTCTGCTGTCGGAATGTGGCAAGCCGGTTCTGGCGCTGGGCGTCTCGAAGGACGGTCACCCGAGGCATCCGCTGTACTTGCCCTATGCGGCCCGGCCTGTACCTTGGTCGGCAGGTTGATTTCATCGAGATGGCGCAAAACGGACCGGCGGGCCGGTGGTGGGGCGCGCGGTGACAAACCCTCTGCGTCACGTCGCCCAGACACCACCGGCAAAGCCATACCTGCAAGCGCAGGTCCGCCGCCCCTTCCAAGGTATTCGCATCCCTTCTGGAGCGGCCGCCCCACGCGGCTGTGTTTCGGTATAGGGATGATTCGTGTAGAAAGGGTTCACCGCGTCGGTGCCGCTCGCTTCGCTGCGATGCCCCGTCAGGTTCGTACGGGTGTCTGTGTCCGCTGGCGTGCCGCGAGACCCGCAG
>CAZRNL010000648.1:0-1589 GCA_964601395.1 uncultured Silicimonas sp.
CGAGAGCATCGGCGAACCTCGGCATGGTGCTGTCGAAGGCGCGCACGTCGCTGCCCAAGGTCGAGGGCGCGATCTAGAGGCAATGCCGATCGGTTAGGTCGTAGGCGGTTGAAATCACGACAAAAAGCAGATTGAGTCCTCGACGGGGTGGTCATCGCCCGGGTGGGGGATCAGGATGCGGCGATCTCGCACGTGGAGGTCACCATGTCCTGGCTTGTAGCGGCTCTTGATGAAACGGCGGATTGGTTCGACTGCGAGTCGCTGGCGACGTTTCGCTCGCATATCGACCCGGAGTGGATCGAGGAAGCGCTTGCAGTCACAGGTAGTGCGACGCTGCGTCGGCGAAAGCTGCCGGCCGAACAAGTGATCTGGCTGGTGCTCGGAATGGCGCTCTGCCGCGACCGGCCGATCCACGACGTGGTGTCGAAACTGGATCTAGTGCTGCCAGAGCGATGCGGCTCGACGGAAGTGGCGCGAAGCACTTTAACGGAGGCGCGCCAGCGCTTGGGCGCGGCGCCGCTCAGATGGCTCTTCGAGACGTGCTCGGAGCGCTGGGCGGCGGAGAGCGCAAAAGATCTGGCATGGCGGGGCCTGTCGTTGTTCGCCATCGACGGATCAACGCTGCGGGTGGCAGATTCGGACGAGAATCGGACGCACTATGGCGTCGCTGATGCGGGACCGCGCGGAGAGAGCGGCTATCCGCTCGTCCGACTCGCAGCGCTCATCGCCGTTCGCTCGCACCTGCTTCGTGCAGTCGAGTTCGGACCGTATGCGAAGAGCGAACACGAGTGGTGTAAAGCTCTGTGGTGCCAGATTCCCGACAACTCGCTGACGATACTGGACAAGAACTTTCTCGCAGCCAAGCTTTTGATCGGTCTGCAGCGGGGCGGCACGAATCGGAACTGGCTCGTTCGCGCGAAGAGCAACACGAGATGGCAGGTCCTCCATTCCTACGGACTCTACGACAAGCTCGTCGAACTCCAGGTGTCGAGCGAGGCTCGCAGGATGCATCCATCCCTGCCAGCGACCTTCAAGGCGAGGGCGATCAGCTACCAACATCCCAACTCGAAGGGCAGGCAATGGTTGCTCACGTCCCTGCTCGACTCAAAGGCCTATCCGGCCCGCGAACTTGTCGCCATGTACCACGAGCGGTGGGAGATCGAGATCGCCTACGACGAAATCAAGACCCACATGCTCGAGGCCAAGGAAACGATTCGTAGTCGTACGGTCGAATGCGTCGAGCAGGAAATCTGGGGCATTCTCCTCGCCTACAACCTGATCAGGTTGGAAATGCAGGCAATCGCCAAGGAAGCGGGAGTGGCGCCTGTTCGCGTGAGCTTTGTGGAAGCCATGCGGTTCATACGCTCCGAATGGGAGTGGTGCGCGATCGCATCCCCGGGCTCCATCCCCAAGAAGTTGCGAGAGATGCGACAGAAGGTCAGGCGATTCATCCTGCCTCCACGCCGCAGCGATCGACTTTTCCCGCGCGCGGTCAAGATTAAGATGAGCAACTACCCGAGGAAACGCCGATCGTCGGCTTCAGACGCCTAAACGAACGGCATTGATGCTAGGCGTCTTGCCGCCGATGC
>CAZRNL010000649.1:0-289 GCA_964601395.1 uncultured Silicimonas sp.
GAATCCGACTTGGCGCCGATCCGGTTCATCGCCACGTTCAACGTCTTGTGCGCCTCGGGCGACAACGCCCCCAGCGACATGCCCGGCGTCACGAAACGCTTGCGGATCGAGGTTATGCTTTCGACCTCTTCCAGAGGCACCGGCGCACCCAGCGGCTTGATGTCCAGAAGGTCACGCAGATGGATGGGCGGCATCGACCGCATCTTGGCCGAATACTGCTGCCACATGGCATAGGACGCCTTGTTGCAGGCGGCCTGAAGCATGTGCATCGACTGCGCTTCCCAGGCAT
>CAZRNL010000649.1:299-1572 GCA_964601395.1 uncultured Silicimonas sp.
GTCTCGCCCGAGCGGCGCGCCTTGTAGAAGCCTCCGATCGGCAGAACGCTGTCACCCATGAAGCCACGCGCATGTACTTCTTCAGCCTTCTTCTGAAGACCCTGAACACCTATTCCGCTGATACGGCTGTGCATTCCGGGGAAGTATTCATTGACCATCGCGCGGCTCAGGCCCACGGCCTCGAAGTTCAGGCCACCGCGATAGGACGAGATGACGGAAATGCCCATCTTCGACATGATCTTCAGAAGGCCGGCGTCGATAGCAGCGCGATACCGGGCCACGGCTTCGGTCAGCGTGCCGTTGATCAGACCGCGATCTATGCGATCGGCAATGGAATCCTCGGCCAGATAGGCGTTCACGGTCGTGGCACCGCAGCCGACCAGCACCGCGAAATAGTGCGGGTCGATGCATTCGGCCGAGCGTACGTTCAGCGAGCAGAAGGTTCTGAGGCCCTTTCGCGTCAACCATCCATGGACGGCGGACGTCGCCAGGATCATCGGCATCGCCACCTTGTCTTCGCCCTGGGTGTGATCGGTCAGCACGATATGGCCTGCCCCCGAGCGGACGGCGTCCTCGGCCTCGGCGCGCACCCGGTCAAGCGCCGCCTGCAACGCACCCTGCGTCCTGGTGGCCGGGAAAGTGCAGTCGATCTCGACCATGTCGGCGTTGAACGCGTCGACGAGCCGATCATACTGGGCGTTGGCGACGAAGGGACTGTCCAGCACGATGATCTCGGTCTGCGACGAATCCTGGTCCAGCACGTTCTTGAGGTTCCCGAAGCGTGTCTTCAGGCTCATCACGCGGTATTCCCGCAGGCTGTCGATCGGCGGGTTGGTCACCTGGCTGAAGTTCTGCCGGAAGAAATGGCTCAGCGGCCGGTACTTCTCGGACAACACGGCCGACGGCGTGTCGTCACCCATGGACGCCAGTGTTTCCTTTCCGTCTTCGGCCATGGGCGCCAGGATCTGCTCGAGTTCCTCAACGGTATAGCCAGCGGCAATCTGACGACGGCGCAGCTCGCCGCCCCCGAAAAGCGTCTTTTCGGTCAATCCCTGAAGCTCGTCGTCCAGTTCGGTGATCTTGCCGACCCATTCGCCGAAGGGCAGCGACGCGGCCAGCGTGTCCTTGATCTCGGTATCGCGGAAGAGTTTGCCGGCTGTCATGTCGACGGCGATCATCTGGCCGGGGCCCAGTGCGCCCTTCTCGATGACCGTTGCCTCGTCGGTCGGCACCATGCCCGTCTCGGACCCTGCGATCAGCAACCCGTCGCCGG
>CAZRNL010000650.1:0-1566 GCA_964601395.1 uncultured Silicimonas sp.
TAGATGCATGGAGTCCCCGAGATTCGGATGTCGACGCTCGGCGTGCGCGCGCGCTCGGCGAGCTCCTGATTTTTTCTAAGTTGGCGAAGCCGCTGGATCACGATCGTGCTGAGCTTGCCGAGAATCTGGAAGTAGGGCCGATCCTGCGGCAATGGCTCCGGCCAGCCCAACGGGCGGATCTGCTCGCCGTCGCGAGCATCCGGGTGGAACTGGAAGCCGATGACGACATGTCCCCGCTCGTCCTTGAAGAAGTCGGGCCAATTCTCGTGGCGGGTCGGATGCGCCCGCACCACGATGACGACGCCCTGCTGAATACCTCTTCGCGCAATCTCTCCCGCGAACCACTCGCGCTCGTCGCCACACCAAACCGAGTGCAGGTACCAATCGGACATGATGACCAGCAGCAGTGCGGAGCTCGCCACCTTTCGCCGGATCTCGTCGGACAGTGGCAGCGTCGGATCGAGCTGGGTGTCGATGAAGACATCGAAGTCAGCGAACTCGGGATTGAAGTCGACGATGTCGCCGCGCAAATTTTCCTCGAGTTTCTTCGTCCAATGCTTGATGCCCGGAACGCCGCTCTCCCGCTCGGCGCGGCCATGAGCGTAACTGACGAACACGTCGTGTTCGAACGGCAGGCGAAGATAAGGCATTGCCGATCCCTGAGAAGGCCGATTCAAGGGCGCCAGTATAGATTTGACCGCAGCTTACCTCTATACGCTGGCAGACCTCAAGATGAATAACATTCTTGCCGCGAGACCGATCGGAGGAAATCGCATCTGAACACGCGATGGGCGTCACCATTTGAAATGCGCAGCCAGGAGCGGCTGAAGGCAGCTTTGCCAGCCGGCATCGTCCGACCCCACGACAGCCGCGACGGCCCGATCATCATCTCCTCGGTTGTCCCTTCTCGTCAGCGCCGCGAGCACCTTTGGTCGAGGAGGGCAGCAAAGGCGCGGAGCAGGCGGTCCTGGCGGAGGGCGGGGTCGTGGTCGGTGGCGGCTTGCAGGTCATCGAACCGGGCGGAGAGGAGCGCGAGTTCGTCCTCGAGGGTCGCGAGCCGTGCCGGACTGGCCATGCCGTTCCCGGCGACGAACCCCGACGCACCCTGCCCCTCGAACGCATCCCGGAGCCCGTTCGACGCAAACGCCATGATGATTTTCCTTTAATCTGGTCGCCTTTGTGGGGCATGTAGAGGAATTTATACCGAAGCGCAACCGAATTTCGAAAACCCGGCCGGCATTTTGCCGGGCATCCCTCGGAGCCGCGACAAGCCGTTGAAAAAGATCAGAAAACATTTCCCAGCCCACCCCGAAAACGGCCTCACCTCGCCCGCCGCCACCGGCGACGAACGACCGGAGGGGTCGGAGGGGACGATCATCGTCCCCTGCTTTTCTTCCTCTGCCACCCTGTCCATCGCCGGTTGCACGATAGTGCCTTGCAACCCGCCGAAATACCCCGTCCAGCGAGAAAAACGCGCGGCCATTTTCGGCCGAAATCCCGCGGAATATCGGAAAAGCCGGTTTCACACTCAGCGATCGGCCTTCTCGGCCCATAATGAATGATTAT
>CAZRNL010000651.1:0-1563 GCA_964601395.1 uncultured Silicimonas sp.
GACCTTCTCGCCGATATAAAGCATCGGAGCCTCGTCGCGCTCGCCTTCGCCGATGACGACGACGCCCCGGATCTCCAGGTGGTTCAACTGTGTCCGCATCGCGTCGACGGCGGCCTGGTCGGCGGCCTTCTCGTCGCCGCGCCCGATCAGGCGGGCCGAGGCCAGGGCGGCGGCTTCGCTGACACGGGCCAGGCCCAGCGACAGCATACGATCGTGAAACTCGGGCGCTTCGGCCATGAACAGGCTCCTTCCAAACAGCGTTCACGTCCTCCTAGCCCCGGTCCCTGCCGCGAACAAGGAGGCGCGGCAATGTTAGCGACAAGAGTGGGATTCGGCGCAACGTGCATCAAGAGCGAAGGTCGCCTGACAGGTGCGACGCCGCGCAACTCGACGGATGACCGCCGTGCAGATGAATTCGCGACCAAGGCGGCTTTGGATGCGCGACCCGGAGCGAAACAGCGAAGAACCGGTCAGGTCTTGCGCGCTAGGCCTTCGGTCGCAGCCCCATCATCAGGTAGATGTTGTGCTCGGCGAAGACCTCATGGTTGCGGGTCTGCTCCATCAGGCGCTGGTGAAGACGGGCGCGCTTGCGGGCGGACAGGACCGTGCGGACCAGCCGGTTCAGGGCCCAGCGTGCCACGGGGCGCTTGTCCTGCAACTCCTCGTCCACGCGGCTGACGGCGTGGCCGATGATGTTGTAAAGCCCCTGTTCCAGATCAACCGAAGGGGCGACGGCCTCGGTGATGTCCATCTCACCCAGAACCTCCAGGTCCAGTTCGGCGACAGTCCGGCGAAACGCCGAAATCCGATGGCCACCACCGACAGTTGCGCCCTTGGAGCCATTCCTGTGGGTGTCGCTCCTGAAGCAATCTGCCAGCACGATCCGTCCGCCCGGCGCAAGCAGGGCAAGTGCCTTGCCCAGTCCGACGTCCAAAGGGATGTACTGGAAGCTTTCGGAGAACAGGCAGACGTCGAACCGCGCCTCTCCCGAGAACTCCTCGAAGCGCATTTCATGTACCGTGGCCTCGGGGGCGTTTGCCCTGCAACGCCCGGCAAGGAAGGCCGAGGGGATCACGATCTCGACCTCATGCCCCATTGAGATGAGCTTGTGCGCGGTTTCTCCGGCACCGCCGCCGATATCCAGGATGCGACAGGGCGCATCGGGCAGGAAGGCCAGCAGCCGGTCGGTAAAGGCCTCTTGCGCCGGGCCGACATTGGCCGCAGTCACCTCAAGCCCGGTCCAGTCACCGTAATGCAAGTTTTCCTTGCCGGTCAGCCATTTCGAGAAGGACAGTCCGACATCAAGGCCAATGGAACGCGTATCAAGTCGGTTGCTCTTCATTTGTGGCGAGGTTCCGACTGTTTGCTCCTGTTCACAAGCGAATATTGAGCGCCGCGAGACGTTTTTTCTGGCGCCGCCAGGGATGCAGGTTTCCATCGTCTCGACCCTCCGGGACGACGTATCATCATGGTGAAACAGGGGCCGGGTCATTGACCGACAAGATACTCTGCGGTCCACGGCTTTTTCTCCAGATTTCCGGGCAAGAACTGCGGGTCCGCTCT
>CAZRNL010000652.1:0-1563 GCA_964601395.1 uncultured Silicimonas sp.
TCAGGGTGGTGCGGTTTGAAGGAGTGGATGCACGCATCTGACGGCAATCGACCCAACATAAGCCGTTCCGATGCGGCAGCGGGAATGTCGGCTCATGCCGAATCCGGTCATTCGCCAGTTGGACATCTGCCGGGCAGCAAAGCGCCCCTTTTCCAGTCATTCGAGAAGGGTTAGGATCCTCCCGGAAGCTGTCATCGGCCGAGGATTCCCTGCGCGGTCGTCGGGCATTGCGTGAAGCGCCCATGCCGGTTATCGTTCACATGTGTTCCGCATCCTAACATTGCTTCTGCTTGTCATCGCGCTCATCGTCCCGCGTGCTGCGTGGGCCGCGCACGAGGCGGGGCATGACGGGCCGCTGGGTCCTGCGGTGGAGCACGTCCATCACGGCGACCATTCGCACGATTTGACGATGCAAGATCACGTAGATGATCCGTCATCCTTTGAGACGCCTGTCGGCGATGCTGGCCTGGTTCACGATCACCTGCCGGCCGATGTGCTCTCCGCAATCGCCGATCTGGACGCCGGTAAGCATGTCACACTTCTGCCTGCGTTTGTTTCGAGCCACGCGCTCGACAAGCGACCTGATGGTGATCCAGCCACTCCATCCGGCTTTCTTTTCAGACCTCCCCTCAAGTTCTGACGTCTGTTCCGGGCGCGTGCCCGGCGGTCTGTCCAGTGCGGAGGAAACCATGCCCACAAACGGGATGCGAGCTGCATCCATCATAGTGATTTCGGCCTTCAGCCTGGCGGCATTCCCTGCCGCAGCCCAGGTCGTGATCGACGAAGCCACGGCGGTCCAGCGCGCGCTAGCGCTTGATGGCATTGCCGCGCGCGACGAGGCCGAGCGGTCTGGCGCCGTCGCCGAAATCGAGATGATCGGACCGCTCGACAACCCCTCTGCCGAAGTCTCCTACGAAAGTGGCGGGGGAGGGAATGAGTGGCAACTGGGGATTGTACAGCCGATCGACTTCAGCGGGCAGCGGGAAAGCCTGCGCGATGCGGCGCGAGCCGAAGCGGCAGCGGTTGATGCGGACATTGAACGTCGGCGGCAGGAGCTCGTTGCCGAAGTGCGCATGGCTTACGTGCAATGCGCGGCGATAGCGGGGGAACGCGACGTGCTGCAACGCTACACGACCGAGCTGGCCGAAGCGGAGCGGGTGTCTGCGGCGCGCGCGGAAGCTGGCGATACCGCTGTCTATGACGTGCGGCGGGTGCGGGTGGAGCTGGGCTTTGCCGAGGCCGAGCTTGCGCGTGCAGGCGGCGAACAGGCTGCCGATTGCGCGGCCCTCGCTGCTCTGACAGGGCTCGAAGACCCGCAGGTCGAACTGGCCTCAATCACACAATTATCTGCCGGATCCGCAGCGGGCGAGCGCCCCGATCTGCTGGCGCATGAACAGCGCGTCCTTGCGGCGAAACAGCGGGTGACCGCTGCTCGGCGCGCACGGTTGCCGCAGATCGCAGTCGGCGCAGGCATTCGCCGGATCGCTGACGGGATCGACACCGCCTACGGTCCGGCGCTGTCGCTCGGTGTCACGCTGCCGATCTGGAACGGCGGGGGTGCAG
>CAZRNL010000653.1:0-1559 GCA_964601395.1 uncultured Silicimonas sp.
CCGCCATCGAACGCCTGATCGGCGCCTACCTCGGTTTCAGGCAGGACGCCTCAGAGACATTCCTCCAGAGCTACCGCCGCCTGGGCGCCGAGCCATTCAAGGCCGCGCTCTACCCCGAAAAGGAAAAAGCCCATGCCGCTTGAAGCCCCCGTCGATCCGGTGGCGGTCCGCGTCGCGGACCTGAACCGGCGTTATGCGCACCATTCGGCTGCAGACGTTCTGGCGCATGCGCTGACCGACCCGCAGGTGGGTCACACGGCGCTTGTGTCGTCGTTCGGCGCGGAGTCGGTCGTGCTGCTGCACATGGTGTCCGTAATCGATCGGACTACGCCGGTTCTGTTCCTGGACACCGAGATGCTTTTCCCGGAAACCCTGCAATATCAAAGGGAAGTTGCAGATAGTTTAGCCTTGAACAATCTGCGGGTTCTCCGTCCAGATCATGAACAGACCTTCCTTCGCGATCCGGACGCAAGGTTGCACCAGACCGACACGGACGCCTGCTGCTCCCTACGCAAGTCCGAGCCGCTGGAGAACGCTCTGAAGCCCTACGAGGCCTGGATCACGGGGCGCAAACGCTATCAGGGAGGCAAACGCGCGGCGCTGGATTTCTTCGAAGAGGAAGACGGAAAGCGCATCAAGATCAATCCGCTTGCGCATTGGGGTCCGCAAGATATCCAGGACTACCTGACCAACAACCGCCTGCCCCGGCATCCGCTGGTCGCAAAGGGCTATCCGTCCATCGGCTGCGCCCCCTGCACCACCCGCACGGCTCCGGGGGAAGACCCGCGCGCCGGGCGCTGGCGCGGACAGGACAAGGACGAATGCGGCATCCACTTCGAGAACGGCAAGGTCGTGCGACGCCCGCTGCAGGAGGCATCATGAGCATCATCGTCACCGATCTCGGCTTCGAACCCGAGGACTGGGCCCACGGTTTCGTCGCGCCCGAGCATCTTGCGGCGAACCATCCCGCTCCGGCGGTCGCTGTCGACCTGGCTTCGAACGCCGACCCCGCAACGCTGTCCGGCTGGCTTGACCGGATCGACCTGATCCGCGTTGATTTTCCCGGCTTCGCCGACGGGCGCGGCTTTACCATCGCGCGGCGGCTGCGTCTGATGGGCTTCCAGGGGCGCCTGCGGGCCAAGGGGCACCTGATCGCGGACCAGTACGCGATGGCCCGCCGCTCGGGCTTCGACGAGGTGGAGATCTCCGACGCCCTCGCCAAACGCCAGCCCGAGGACCAGTGGCAGCGGCGCGCGAACTGGCGGGACCACGACTACCAATCGCGGCTGCGCGCCTGAGCGGCCTTTATCTGACCTGCATCAACGTTTATGACGAAGGACGGCCCTATCAGGGCCGAAGTTGAACATGACCGAGCAAAGACCCGTGAACGAAGCCGCCGCCAAGCCCGTCATTCTTCCAGACGCCCAGACCGTCACAGACGTGCGGCACTGGACCGACAAATTGTTCTCGTTCCGCGTGACGCGGCCCGCGTCCCTGCGGTTCCGCTCGGGCGAATTCGTGATGATCGGCCTGCTGGGCGACAACGGCAAACCGCTCTT
>CAZRNL010000654.1:0-1559 GCA_964601395.1 uncultured Silicimonas sp.
CCCAAAAACGGCCCGTACATTCATCCTGAGCATTCGCAAGACGAGCAATCACTTCCGAGGTGCAACGCATGAACCACGAAATGCTCGACAGACGCGCCCGCAGTTCGGCCAGAGTTTTCGCATCGGCCGTCAGATGATTGAGATCCGTTTCCGCAGGCTCCGCCGGGGAACCATCCTTGTTTCGACGTTGAGGAAACAGGTTCCACCATCGACGAGCAACCTCTTCGTCCGCCCACGTCTTCACAACATCCGGCCGACTTCTCAAGATCACATGAAGGTGGTTTGACATTACCGAAAAACCGAGAACATCCACGCCGAAGATTCCCGCCAGGAACTCCAGCCGATTCCGCATCCACTGCCGCCGATGCTCGTAATTCTTCCCGGTCAGTTCATCGACTCCGCAGAGAAACCCTCGCCTCACGCACCGATTGACGCAATGCACAACCTGTATCTCACCTTCCGACAACACCTCACGACGACACCTCACGACGATTTACGCGTGCCATGGCTTAGGTCTCCTGAATTTTCAGACATCCTTGAAAACGGATGGACTTGACGAAAGGCACTTGAAAACGGATGGACTTGACGAAAGGCAGAATCGCGGTCCTATTTCGTCTGTCAAGCAAAAATGGATGGCCCCTTTTGTGAGCGGATGGCCCCTTTTGTGAGCCGCCTTTAATGAGCCGAAGGCCTCTCTTCGTCCTACGAAGCGTTGCACCATACGCGGGATGCGCGTGGGAATGCCCGTGATGTGGCCGATGATGGGACGGCAATTCCGGCTCCCACTGACCCTGCGCCGACGGCCACGGATGTTTCCAACTCTTGGTATGAAAGCCAGGTCGCGACCCTCATTCCGTCCAGGCAGGCTGAACGACGGGAACGCCTTCAGCATCCCAAAGTGGCCGTCACCGTCAATCGAGCCATCGATCTGTGGCTCGGCGGGGAAAAGGTGCTCGTGTTCTGTGTCTATCGGGAGACTGCCCGAGCGCTCTACGAACATCTCAAAGAGGAAGTTGAAGAGCGACTGATCGCCTTGGCAGGCCAGAAGCTCGACCTCGATCCGCAGCGCGAACGAACGGAGATTGAGAATCGCCTGGAGCGGATTGCTCGTCGACTCTCCGAAGAAGGGCGACCGTTCAGTGTGGAGGTTCGCCAGATCCTTTCGGAACCGTTTCGGGAGGAGCGTTTCGCCGTCCTGCGAGATTCGCAGCCGCAACTCGTGGAAGTATTGACGGCGTATTTCCGTTCTCCGTCGTTCATCGCCCGGTATCTGCCGCTGGAAGATCCCGACTTGCGAGAAGCCTGGGAGTTGGGTGAAGGGCGTCCTGAAGTGATCAGTCGCGGACGGGCGGCATTGCGGCGAAGTATTCGTGAAGCCACCGATCAGTCCGGCCAGACGATCATCGACCGGGTGAATCAATTCCTCGACTATGCGGTCGAACAAGCCGAACGAGCGAGCACGCGGGTCGACCTCGGCACCGGCGAGATCGATGATGAAGCGACTGATCCCCTGCAAGAGTTGCTGGCGGCGGTGTCTGTTTACTCCCGCGCTCGTCGTC
>CAZRNL010000655.1:0-1533 GCA_964601395.1 uncultured Silicimonas sp.
TGGCCCGCCATCACATCTTCCCGCTACACTCAAAGACCCGCCCACCGACTGTGTGCGCCGTCACGCCCGCAATCTGGGTATCCGAGCCTTCGATTGCGACTCTATCCTGTGTGTGTATGTCCATCGTGTGGCGATTCTACACGAAAACCGTGCCGACAAGCAAAAATGCTGCGCACCAATCTGCTCGGGTTGCCCGATAGGACACACTTCGCGCGCTCCAAGCGTGTTTGTTTCGCCCTGAACCGAGCGCTGCGGTGCGGCGCAAGCTGATGAAATCGGCACTCTTGGTAGAACGCAATCGTTATCAAAGTGTTACGAAGGTCTTTAACGAAGCATTCACATAAAAAACTTTAAAAATCGAAGCCATGGTGTTAGCTAGGGACGAACCGCCTGATGTCTGATTCTGATTTCCGGCGGGGGTGCGAGTGCAAAGCTGCCTGCAGTCATAAAGGGTGCCGGTATTGGCCGGTAGGGTGTAAATGACAGTTCCTGTTACCGATGTTTCAAACAGCATCAAGGTCGTGCGGTTTGATGAAGGTTCGGCGCCTGAAGCGCTGAGCGTCGTTCTGACTCCTTACAGATCCTTCCTTAAGCGCTTCTTTGATATCGCCTTCGTCTTGGCGCTGTCGGTGGTCGTGGTGCCGCTGATCGCCGTTCTGGCGTTTCTGATCGCGGCGTGGGGCGGATCTCCGTTCTATAGTCAGGCCCGCGTCGGGCGGGGTGGCCGCGTGTTCCGCATGTACAAGCTCCGCACGATGGTTCCGGGTGCCGACGCGATTCTGGAAGAGCGTCTGCGCACCTGTCCGCAGACCCGCGCCGAGTGGAACAGCACTCAGAAGCTGAAAAAGGATCCTCGGATCACCCCGTTCGGGCGTCTTCTGCGCAAGACGTCGATGGACGAACTTCCGCAACTCTACAACGTTCTGGTCGGGCACATGTCGCTGGTCGGCCCGCGCCCGATGCTCGAGACCCAGGTCGCGCTTTACCCGGGCAGCGCCTATTACCGCCTGAGGCCGGGCGTCACCGGCTTCTGGCAGATCTCGGACCGCAACGAGTGCGACTTCTCGGATCGTGCCCGGTTCGACGAGGCCTATGATCGCAAGCTGTCCTTCGGAACCGACGTTCGGGTCCTTGCCGCGACTGTAAGCGTCGTTCTGCGCGGAACCGGTTACTGAACTGAGCGGGCGTGAAGGCGACGTGATCGGCACTTGCCGGAATGCGAATCGTATCAAGCAAATTTTTGACGGTCGCGCGGCCCTGAGGGTGGTCGCGCGCTTCATCTGCCGGTAGGCTGTCGAACGGAAAATTCTGGAGGAATGATCGTGGCTCGATCGCGCGTAGTGAAGCTTGCCATCGCCGTGTCGCTCGTCGCCCTTCTGGCGGCCTGCGAAACATCGGAGGAGCGGGCCGAAAAGCATTTCCAGAGCGGCGTCCAACTTCTCGAGTCCGGAGACGTCGAGCGGGCGCTGGTCGAGTTCCGAAATGTCCTGCAACTGAACTCGAATCACCGCGAGGCCAGACTTGCATATGCCA
>CAZRNL010000656.1:0-1530 GCA_964601395.1 uncultured Silicimonas sp.
TGCCGGTGCAGTCGGGGTCCGACCGCATCCTGAAGGCGATGAACCGCAAGCACACGGTCGAGCACTACCTTCGCCTTGTGGAGCGCATCCGGGCGGCACGACCGGATCTGCTGCTGTCGAGCGATTTCATCGTAGGCTTCCCAGGTGAAACCGATGCCGATTTCGCGGACACGATGGCGTTGGTGAACGAGGTGGGATTCGGGCAGGCCTACAGCTTCAAGTATTCGTCGCGTCCGGGCACTCCGGCGGCCGAGCGTCCGGAAGTGGCCGAAGCGCTCAAGGATTCGCGCCTTCAGGAACTTCAGGCGCTGCTGTCGCGGCAGCAGCGTGCGGCGCAGCAGGCGATGGTGGGTCGCGAGGTCAAGGTGCTGTTCGAAAAGACCGGGCGCGAACCTGGTCAGATGGTCGGCAAATCCGAACATCTTCATGCCGTGCATGTGCAGACGAATCAGGCGTCACGTGGCGAAATCTTGCCGGTTCGTATCATTCGGTCGAACAGCAACTCGCTGACTGGCGAGATTTAGTCCCTGCGCGCAACAGTCGCCTCTGTCCGGTCTTTGCACCGCCCTAATTCGGTCTGAAGAGCGCAATAGCGTTTCAGTGATTGGGACATGGTTCCCGCAATGAAATTTGAGGTATGAAATGGTTCGCCAAATGCATTCGGGGGCATCTGAGCGACTGAGAAATTGGCTCAGGGACGAGTCGGGCGCCGTGACCACCGACTGGGTGCTCCTTGTCGCATTGATCGTCACGTTGAGCGTTGTAGTGATGACGTCGATCACTGGTGGCGTCCAGGTTCTGGCCGATAACACCGAAAGCTCACTTGCCTCGCGCCAGCCGGGCCAACTCTGATACCGGTCTCTGCCTTCACAAAGGCAGAGCCGCAATATCTCGTGACAGTTTGGTGAAACCCGACGAGATATGCTTGCACGTCGGTCGATCCCTTGGCAGCATGGTCTGGAAAGAAGCACCCGAATCCCGGAGTTCTCCTATTTGGCCATCAGCGCGCTGACCCCGCCAACCAAGTCCGCAGACGTTCAGGAAACACGTCTCGAATTTCCCGATAACAGACTGCTCATCGACCTGTTCGGAGAGTTCAACCGCAACCTTGTCCAGATCGAGGAAGCGTTGTCCGTCCAGATTGTCCATCAAGGCAATCAGCTGGCGCTCTTCGGCGAAGGACATTCGGTCGCGAAGGCGGCGGAAGTGCTTCAGGCGCTTTATGCGCGGCTGGAGGCAGGGCGCGGGATCAGTCCCGGTGACATAGACGCCGAAATCCGGATGGGCGGCGTTGCGGCGGACGTGGGCGGCAGCCCGGCGGACCAGATGGAATTGTTCCAGGGTGGCCGCGTCGAGATCATGACGCGCAAGAAGCTGGTCGAACCCCGGACCGAGGCGCAGAAATCCTATGTCCGATCCCTGTTCAAGAACGAACTTGCCTTCGGTATCGGTCCGGCGGGCACGGGCAAGACCTATCTTGCAGTCGCGGTGGGCGTGAACATGTTCATCGGCGGCCATGTCGACAAGATC
>CAZRNL010000657.1:0-1527 GCA_964601395.1 uncultured Silicimonas sp.
GGAACAGGTTCTGGTTCGGAATGATGATCAGCGTATCGACCATCTTCTGCAGGGCCTCGACGCCCTCTTCGGCCTGACGCATCCGCTTGGCGCCCTCGAACTGGAATGGCTTGGTCACGACACCAACCGTCAGCACACCCAACTCCCGCGCCGCCTGCGCGATGATAGGAGCGGCGCCAGTGCCCGTACCGCCCCCCATGCCTGCGGTAATGAAGCACATGTGCGCTCCGGCCAGATGATCGACAATTTCCTCGATGGTCTCTTCCGCAGCGGCCGCGCCGACCGAGGGACGTGCGCCGGCGCCCAGACCCTCCGTGACCCGGACACCCATCTGGATCTTGATCGGAGCGGTTGACTGCTGCAGTGCCTGCGCGTCCGTGTTCGCAACGACGAATTCCACCCCTTCGAGACATTTCTCGATCATGTTGTTCACTGCGTTGCATCCGGCACCGCCGACACCAAATACGGTGATCCGAGGCTTCAACTCTTCATGGGTGGGCATCGTCAAATTCAAAGTCATCGGTCAATCCGCCTGTTCATTATTGCGCCACCGGGCCGCGACGCTGACTTACAACCCTTCGGGCCGCCTGCTGAGTAAGGGGGACATTACCCAAACTGCGTGATCCGGTCACCCCGATTCGTCGCGCCAACCACGAAATATGGCAAATTTTTGTTACCATCACTCATTATCTCGTACCGGACGCAATATCCTGTGGATCGACACAAGGTTAGCACCAATTCCTAATGCAGATGACACAGGTCAGCACTGCGCCGACGCACGCGTGAGTTGTGTTTCTGCAATCAGAAGGCACTGCTCTGCCTCTCTCAGGGGTTTCTGCGAACCCTGTGGATAACTTAACAGATTCGCTCTGGCGCGTCCCGTATTATCTCGACTTCGGCAGGCCTTCGCGCATGGCATCACCAGTTTTCCTTGAACCACTTCACCGCCCGCTTCAGCGATCGCGGCGTCCCCCTGTCGCTCGGCATCTCGAAATCCCACCATTCATCCTGGGGGTGTGCCGCGAACAGGGAAAGGCCCACGGCTCCGGCAAAGGCCGATCCGGTAGCCGCCTGCGGCAGTCCGTGAACCCGCAGCGGCCGGCCCAACCGCACCTGCTGGCCAAGGATCCTTGGCGCAAGGGTGTCGAGTCCCGGTATCTGGCTGGCACCGCCGGTCAGAACGATCTGCTGGGCGGGCAGGTGCTCGAAGCCCGCGGCGTCGAGCCGTTCGCGTACTTCTTCCAGTATCTCTTCGACGCGGGGGCGCATGATGCCGATCAGTTCGGCGCGACTGACGGTGCGCCTGTCATGCTCCCAGTCTCCGGTCTCGCCTCCGATCTCGATCATCTCGCGATCGTCCATCCCCGTTGCGACGACGCCGCCATGAAAAGTCTTGATCCGCTCGGCTACCGCCGCAGATACCTGCAGGCCCTTCGAGATGTCCGAGGTCACATGCTCGCCCCCTACCCTGACGGCGTCAGCGTAGATCATGTGTTTTTTCATGAAGATCGAGATGCCGGTCGTTCC
>CAZRNL010000658.1:0-1526 GCA_964601395.1 uncultured Silicimonas sp.
AAGTGGTGCGCGACCTGCACCGCGCCGACGACCAGCGCGAGCAGAGCTATTCCGAACGTCAGCTCTACGAGGCCGCGCTGGAGCGTCTTACCCGTGAAGTCGCCGCCGTGAGCGGGGGCGACGAAATCGAGGCGCAGAAGCAGGTTGGTCAGGTTCTGGTCGGCCGCGCCGCCTGAAACTGTTCCTCATCTGTTGCGGGAAGCCGTCCCATGGGGCGGCTTTTTCGTTTCTCAGGACCGGGCTACCAGAAGATCTGTCGGGGGGTTGCGAATAAGTCCCGACGCCAATGCCCCGAGCCTATGGAACCCGAGGCCCGATCGCGTATGCGCACCAATCGCCAGAAGGTCCGGTTCGTCGGACTGCATCTTGATCTCTAGAACTTGAAAAATGCCGCCTGTCACGACTTCGGGCAGCTCTCCAGACATGCCGTACTTCGCGTGCCAGGCAAGAGCCTCATCCTCGGCTTCGTTGCGACTCCATTTCTCCATGTCCGAGCCGAGTCCCCCGAGGATACCGGCAAAGGGAACATGAAGCGCGTGGAAGACCGACAGAACGGCATTCGGGGCGACCGCGCGTGCCGACATGACTGCAGCGGCACATTCGCGCGAGAAGCTGACCGGAACCAGAACGCGGGCGTAAGGCGCGTTCACCGGCTCACGGACAAGCAGGACCGGAAGGCGAGACAGGGCGACAATCCGTTCCATCGTCGTCTCGCGGACCGCATCCATGAAGCTTCTGGGACGGTGCAGGCCCAGTACAAGCAGATCTGCGTCGTGTTCAAGGGTCAGACCCAGAACGCCCGCCGCGATATCTCCGACGCGCACATCAAGTCCAGCGGCCTTTCCGCCGTGACTGTCGAGTGTCAGGCGCAACTGCTTCTCGGTCGATTTCCTGATCTGCGACGCCAGCCCCTTCGGATTCGCGTCGTCAACGATCGAGACGACGGTGCAGGTCGCACCGGAAGCCGAGGCGAGAGAGAGGCCGCGTTCGATGGCGCGGTCCGAGCGTTCGGACAAGTCGGCTGCAACAACTATCTTTTTCATGACGATGTCTCCTGCGTGCCTTGGCGGCACCCGTAAGCGGCAAAGTCCTGCCCGACCAGGCACGGCAAGAGTCTAGCAGATTGCCATCAAACCGTCTTGCTCAGGATCAAGGCGCAGGCATCAGGCCATGGTCGGATCGTCGAGGTACATGCGCCAGTGGTGCGCAGGCTTGTAGTCAAGTAGACGTTTGGCCTTGGCGTTGGAATAGAAAGTCTCGCGCTCGCCCATCTCTGACCTGACCGGCACGCCCTGGTAGAACCGCTCGATCAGCTCCGATGTCGGCGCCGCGACCGAATGGTCGTCGTTCGAGACGTTGAACACTTCGTAGCCCAGACCGTCGGTCTGCAGGCAGCACTCGACCATCTGGCCCAGATCGCGAGCGTCGATATAGGCAAAGATGTTGCGACGGCGCTTTTCGGGCTCCGTAATGAAACCCGGGAATATCGACTTGTACTCGTGGGGCTCGATCACGTTGTTGATGCG
>CAZRNL010000659.1:0-1525 GCA_964601395.1 uncultured Silicimonas sp.
TGCAGTCGACAGCGCCAGAGGCGAGTTCCCCGCGCCTATCCGGCCATCCTTACCCGGCCACTCGTGGCCAGATACACAGCTGTTATGCCTCAAGTCACAGGAGATCATCATGGCCGACAAGAAAGTCGTCTTCGTAGCCTTCGCAATCGAGGATGAGAGCATCCGTAACATGATTAAAGGTCAGTCGTTGAATACCGACTCGCCGTTCGAGTACATAGACATGTCGGTGAAAGAAGCCTACGACGAGGAGTGGAAGAAGAGGGTAAGGACCCGCATTATTCGGTCCGATGGCGTCCTCGCGATCGTCAGCAAGAATTCCCTCAACTCCAGTGGGCAGAAGTGGGAGATTCAATGTGCCAAGGAAGAGAAGAAGAAACTTCGCGGCATCTGGGCCTACAAGGAGGACCGCACCGACCTTGCCGGCGTGAATACGATGGTCTGGACTTGGGACAATGTTGCCGCCTGGATTGATAGCCTCTAATGCGCAAAGCACTCGTCGTCGGCATCGACCACTACACCAACGTTTCGGCGCTCTATGGTTGCGTGAACGATTCGTTCACCGTTAAGGCCATGCTTGATCGGCACGCTGATGGGTCCGTGAACTTTGGTGTGAAGCATCTGACCGCCACCGGGCCAAATGATCCCGTTGGGCGAGACGCGCTTCGGCAGGCTATCGACAGCCTCTTTACTGGAGATGGTGAGGTTTCGCTCTTCTACTTTGCCGGGCATGGTCACATTGAAGCAACCGGCGGCTACCTTTGCTCTTCCGACGTAAAGACCGGAAACGACGGGGTGCCGTTGGCCGAGATCATGACCATGGCCAATCAGTCGAAGGTTCAAAACCGCGTGATCATTCTCGATAGCTGTCACAGCGGCGTCGCGGGAGGGAGCGCGTTGCAGCAGAAGGTAGCCGAGATCAGCGACGGGATGACCATCCTTACAGCATCAACCGCGGAACAGTATGCAACTGAGGAAGACGGTGCCGGTGTCTTTACCAGTTTGTTAGTCGACGCGCTCGGCGGTGCGGCCGCAAATCTAGTCGGAGATGTTACGCCAGGCGGTGTCTATGCGCACGTCGACCAGTCTCTCGGACCTTGGGCACAGCGGCCCGTTTTTAAGACTAACGTCAACCGCTTTGTTTCCTTGCGGAAAGTGCAGCCCCCTTTACAGCTTTCTGAACTTCGCCGGATTTCAGAGTTCTTCCCGACGCCCGGCTTCCAGTACCAACTCGACCCCACATATGAGCCGGAGCGACATGAGTCGTGGGCTGAGAACCCGCAAGGTGTTCCAGCGCCGGACCCCGATCACAATGCGATTTTCAAGATCCTACAGAACTACAACCGCGTTGGCCTTGTAGTCCCTGAGGGTGCTCCGCACATGTGGCATGCCGCCATGGAGAGCAAAACCGTTCGCCTCACGGCCCTCGGCGAGCATTACCGGCGGCTGGCAGCGAAAGGGCTCATATGAGCAGACGCTTGTTCTCAGTACCCTGTTCGGGAATCGGCATAACAACCGGTTGCAGCGG
>CAZRNL010000660.1:0-673 GCA_964601395.1 uncultured Silicimonas sp.
GAGCGTGAGCCTATCCCAGTGTTTGCGCATGTACGTAATCGCCTCGCCCAGGCTGCTGTTGGGCTCGACCTTTCTTTCCTCGATCTGGGCGGTCATCCAGTCTTTCAGCTCCTCCATCTTGGGCTGACTGCTGGCCTGGTGGAACGCGAGACGTTGTTCGGGCGACATCTGCTGGTCCTTTGCGATGGCATCATTGGCGTAGACGACCTTGAGGATTTGCAGGACATAAAGGCACTCGTCCGGGAAGTGCGCCGCCACCTCCACAAAGTGTCGCCGTCCATGCGCCAGGCAATTCGCCACAAGGGTCTGGAGTTCTTTGGGCATGTTGCGGGACAGCGCATCGCACATCTGGATGGGCCGATCCCGCTCGCACGCACGCTGCTTGAGGACCGCCGCCAGATTCTCCCCGGCGTGTCGATGCCCGGTGAAGAACAGAGCGATCCGCAGGTCGTCCAGGACCGAGATGATCGCCGAGGTGAAGATGCCCTTGCGGTCCGGCGCCGAAGACTCCTCGGACGTCAGGGCCCCAGCGTCCAGGCCGCACAACGCCAGGATCTTCATGGTACTGTCGTCATTGTGGAACAACTGCCCTTGGGCCGCCTGGCGGATCATCTCGGCGAAGACCGGCTCGATCCGCTCGGCGCTGCGCTCGACGATCTCCCACTGAGTCGAC
>CAZRNL010000660.1:683-1518 GCA_964601395.1 uncultured Silicimonas sp.
AGCCGTTCGAGGCGATTGAACGGAAGCCCGCTTCCATACTTGAGCAGCGCGATCATGCTCGCCGATGCGGCGTCATACTTCGCGGTTCCCACGCCGGCCGGAGGCCGGGCCGTGAAGATCTCGCCGCACAGGTGGCACCGCAGCTTCTGTAGTTCGTACACCGTGGCCCCCAGAGGGGCCTGGCCTCGGATCCGTACGAGGCGACCCGGTTCGACGCTCTGATAGACCGTGCCCTTTTTGCAGCTTGGGCAGGGGTCGCCGGGCTTGAGGGATTCATGTGGTATGCAAACCTTCTCGGCGCCGACATACGCATCGGCGCCGTTGCGGCCGTGCCCGTTGGCCTTCGGGCGGGTCTTGGGTTCTTGACCCTCGGCCGCTTCGTCATGGGAGGTGCCTTCCTTGCCGGCCTCGTCGAGAATCTTCTCCATCACCTTCTGCGTCGTCTCCGTTGTGGCCCCGAACAAGAGTTGCTTGAGCCGCTGGACCGAGACCCGCTTCTTCTCCAACTCCGCCGTCAGGAACACCAGCGTCTCCATCGCTGCGTGAAGCGTGTTATATTCCTCATCGCTCAGCGGCGTGGTCTTGGCCCGATCCAGGATCGCCTCCAACTCGCTCCGGTCCAACTCGATGGGCTCGACCCCGCCATCGGCCTGTGGCCTGACCGCCCCTGGATGCCCACGGCGAGATGCTCTCCTGATCTTCCGAAGGTTGCCCATCGTCGAGCCCCTACGATGTCGGAACCACCGCAAGATGCGACAATGGATATTATCGGGCATGAGCGGGCGTACGCTTCAATCATTTCGGAAATGACAGAGCAGTATTTACTCCGGCGCTC
>CAZRNL010000661.1:0-1516 GCA_964601395.1 uncultured Silicimonas sp.
AATCCGACATCCAGGAGATCGCCATGACCCTCAACCTCACGCCCAGAAAGTGCCTCGGCTTCAAGTCACCCGTCGAAGCCTTCCTCGCCGAGCGTGACAAAGACGTCAAGATTAGCTTTCATCGTCATGTTGCGCTTCGCGCGTAAATGCACCGGTTGTTGGCGAATTCAAAATCAATGCTTCTGCTAGTCGGATTGCGGGGACCGGCAGGTATTGGGGGAGCGCATCATGACTTCGCCGGCGCAGCCGTCGCAAGTACCAACGGAAGCTTTTTGGGAAAAGCTCCTGCCGCGCACCTTGGCGCATTGCCGCAAACAGCCGTTCTACCTTGAAAAATGGGGTCCGCTGGCGGACGAACCGCTGGCCAGCGTCGAGGACTTGGCGCGGCTTCCGATTCTGGGCAAAAACGACCTGCGGCGGTTCTTCGACGCCGCCTGCGCGGCGGGCGGCAACCTCGGCACGCTCATTCACAGCTCGGGTACCACCGGCCAGCCAGTCTACCGTATGCGCTCAAAGGACGAATTGCAGTTCATCTTCCGGTTCTTTTCCCAGGTCTATCCGCAACAGGAGACCACTGAGGACGAACCGTCGCCTCTTGGCTTGGTGATCGACGTCCAAGATCACGGCGGCGCCGTGTCGTTGCCCCCGGGGCCGCCGGGTCTGCGAATATCGTCGTGGTCCGAGGCACGGCTGGCCGAAGCCATCGACCTTCTGCGGTCCGAACATCGATTGCCAGGGCTAACGCAGCGCATCGCCACCCTCAGTTGCGGCAGCGAAATTTTGATCACCCTGACCCTCGGGTTGCTCAGACGCGGGTTGGACCCGGCGGGTTTCGGGCTGTGGGCGATCTCGATCGGCGGGTTTCCGCTGACGCGGGCGCGGTATGACTGGCTGCAGCGCCTCTGGAACTGCAGCATCGTCGACCGCTGGTCTTGTTCCGAGGTGTTCGGATCGGCCGCCCGACTTCACCCCGACGGGGCCTTCGTCTTCGACCCGAACGTGGTGACCGAACTGATCGACCCAAGGACCGGCGCCGCGCTTGCGCATGGGACCGGCCTTATCGCGCTGACCGAACTGGTGCCGTTTTCGCAGATGCAGACGCTGGTGCGCTATGCACCGGGCGATCTGTTCCAGGCGGTATGGTCCGAGGGCGGATCGCGCGCCTTCCGCTTCCGCGGCCGGACGGCCGACAGCGTGATGGCCCCGGACGGGCGGCTGGTCCTGGCGGCGATGGATATCCTTGAGGTGTTGCACCAGGTCCCTTGGGTTGCGCGCTGGAACGACGAGGACATGGGCGGATGCCTGCCCTGGGGCCGCGCGGTGGACCCGGGCCGGCTGGAGGATGCGCTCACGGCCAACCCCCAGGCGAAGATCGTCGCCTTCGTGCACGCCGAGACCTCCACCGGCGCCTGCTCGGACGTGAAGACCCTGGTGGAGATCGCCCACCGACGCGGATGCCTCACCATCGTCGACGCGGTCACCGCGCTCGGCGGCTGCCCACTGGAGGTGGATGCCT
>CAZRNL010000662.1:0-1513 GCA_964601395.1 uncultured Silicimonas sp.
TCGAGCACCGCCCCCCAGTCGCCGTCGGCGGGCTCCGGTAAGGGAGCATCGCGGGAGAAGATGGCGTTCAGCCAGGCGGGCATGGCAGCGGCAAATTGGGAAAGGCTACGATTCTATTGATACCGGAGCGTTTCGGCATGACCCTTACGCCCGCAGAGAGCGCAGCGTCAGCGTCCGCCCCGCGAGAAAAAATTTTGGGCTGACGCAGGAAGCCCAACATGCGCGGCATCGTGACACGTGAAATGTTGGGCTTCGCGGGCTCAGCCCAACTTATGCGGACTTCCGCATCACCGCCATCGCTTCTTCGACGTGACCTTTGCGGCAGATGATGAAGTCCTCACCATCGAAATGCGTTTGAGCCCCCATTCCCACCGCACCGACTTGCGTTATAAATACAATGTAACTACACTCGCGCCATGAGCGAACTCCATTTCGAGTAGGACGAAAGGAAGGCCGTCGAGAACGCCAGGAAACACGGCGTAAGCTTCGAGGAGGCGAAATCGGCTTTCTACGATGAACGCGCCAAGTTGATTGACGACCCCGATCATTCAGAAAATGAAGATCGTTTCGTCCTCCTCGGACTGAGTTCCACGCTACGGCTCTTGGTTGTCTGCCACTGCTACCGTGGCAATGGTGGAGTCATTCGACTCATCTCCGCACGCAAAGCAACGACCAAGGAAACAAAGGCTTACCCGTAAAGGTGTCATCATGCGCAAAGAATACGACTTCTCCAACGCCAGAAATAATCCGTATGCCTCTCAATTGAAGAAGCAGATCACGATCCGCCTGGACGAAGAATCAATCGATTACTTCAAGTCCCTGTCCGAAGAGGTTGGCATTCCGTATCAAAGCCTTATTAATCTCTACCTGCGGGACTGCGCAGCCTCACATCGCAAGCTCAACCTCAATTGGGATTAGCCCTTTGGGTTTGATGCAAATTAGGCGGCTTTCTTCAGCATCGAGATGCGGCGTGGTGGAGATAGGCTCTGCTTGTCTGTGTCGCCACATCGTCGAGTCTCACCACGCCCACAATGCCCGGGTCTACGGCTCCGTCCTGCATGGCGAGGACACGGACAGTAGCGACCTGGACATCCTGATCGACCCGACCCCGGAGACGACGCTGTTCGACATTGGCGCGATCCGTCACGAGTTGGGCAAACTGCTCGGCGTACCGGTGGACGTGTTGACCCCCAACGCCCTGACCGACAAGTTCCGCGCAGCGGCGCCAGACTTTCAGGATGGTTCAGGCAAAGAAAACGGCGCTCGAAAGCGCCGTTTTTTCTGCGCAACCGCCGCCCGTGCGGCGGCGGACGGCGTTCAGACGCGCCGACGGCGCGCCGCGGCCATGCCGGCGAGACCCAGGCCAAGCAGCGCCAGGGACATCGGCTCGGGCACCGGGTTGGGGTTCACCGGATCGCCCGACGCGGTGGCGGCGGCCAGGAGATAGGAGCCACCGAAGCGGAACGCGTCGAAGGTGCCTTCGCCCGCTTCCAGGCGGATGCCGCGGAATTCG
>CAZRNL010000663.1:0-1511 GCA_964601395.1 uncultured Silicimonas sp.
TCACCCCGGCGAGCGTCTCGACGAGGTCATGGCGCAAAAGGAGAGCGCCTTCGAGCCGACGGATCGCTTGAAGCTTCCCCCTCTGGCAGTCTTGAACGTGGAGGGAGACGCCTTCGACCTGAAGGATTTCCGGGAGCGCATCGTCGTCCTGAGTTTCGTACCTGAGGGTTGCGGTGCCCCCTGTATCGAACAGCAGGCCCTGCTGCGCGAGGTGCAGGCGACCGTCAATGATACGCCGATGCGCGACATGGTTGCGTTTGTGACGGTGGATGATGTGTCCGGACCGGAAAGCGGCTGGGAGCCGGGGAACTGGCATGCTGCCAGGCCGCAAACGGGCACCGCCGCCCGTTCGGCCGAAGCGTTCGCAGGTCTGTCCGCGCGGGGAGGCATCGAGCCGATGGCCCATGTCATCGACCGCGGCGGGAGGCATGCCGGCATCTTTCACGGTGCGGGTTTCGCGCGCCTCAACTCGGTTCTCTACATAAACGGCCTGACCAATGCACCGCCACCCGCGACCGGATTCTGGGACCGTGTCCTGGATGCGTTCCGGTGAGTGACGGCATTCTCGAAATATTCCCGCGCCGATCCGGAGCACAGTCGCCTCGCGCCAGGCGCGGAGGGAAGCACGAAGCAGGCAACGCGACATCAGACAGAAGGACTTAACCACGCAAGCCCCATCACGGACGTCCGAACCCGGATCTTCCTGATTGGCTCGCCGGGCAGGAGCGCAACAAGAGAAGGGCCTTTCCCACCTTGTTTCGCGTTCGATTTTGGTTATCTTGAATACGAAGACTGTCCTTGGAAGAGAGCGCATGCCTCGCACCACCACCATGACCGTTCGCGTGAGCGGTGCGCTGAGCGAGTTTGTCGCCACGAATGTCGGCGAGAGTGGCGCCTATGAGAATATCAGCGAATACATCCGTGATCTGATCCGCCGCGACAAGGAGCGCGCCGAGCGCGAGACCTTCGAGCGGCTGAAGGCCGAACTCGATCGTGCCTTCGCGGCGCCGGAGGAGAGCTACGAGCCTCTCAGCGCGGTCGAGGTGATAGCCCGAAACCGGACCTGATCGTATGGCGATCCGGGTCCAGGAAGCGGCCTCGATCCGCATCGACGAGATCTTCAGATACACCCGTGACCGTTGGGGCGAGGCGCAGGCCGAGCGCTACATCACGGGCTTGTTCCAGGCATTCGAGCAGATCGAAACACGCGCTGTCCTGTCCAGACCCGTCCCGGCCGAATTCGGGGTGGAGGGGTATTTCTTCCGCTACGAGCGCCATTTCGTCTACTGGCGACGCTTGCCGAATGGCGACGTCGGCATCGTCACCATCCTGCACGCGCGGATGCATCAGATCGAGAGGTTCAAGGACGACTTCTTCGGTTAAAGAATTGAAACAAAATCTGAAAGACCGCATCGACACGAAGCTGCGCGAGGTGGAGAAGGTTGTCTTTCAGGCCGATGGTGTCCCACCTTGTGGTGTAGCTGGCGGCATTGGTCGCCGTGCTGTCCGGC
>CAZRNL010000664.1:0-1508 GCA_964601395.1 uncultured Silicimonas sp.
TAGGCGATCTGATCTTCGACGGCCAACAGCGTATAAGGACGCAAGATTCCCGAGGGCTTGGGGAAAAACAGTTTGCAGGCTTCCCGCGGCCGATATACGCCGCGTCTCAATCTGTCTGACAAGTCCGCCAGCAAGGCCTCGTCGGCTGCAGCGAAGTTGCGGCAAAGGTTCCGGAAGTATGACTTGTATGCAGCATCCGCGCTCGAACGCACCCAGCGCCACGCTCGCTGGAGATTCTCAATCGTTCTTAATCTGTCGAGATCCGCCATCGCGCGCAGCCCCATAATAGGACATCAAATTCTCGTAAGCATGCTGGCGGCACGGTGCTCTTAACTATCCCTATCAGAAATAGCACTGAATTACTCTTGGCCAGCTTGCCTGACTGTCGCGTGCCTACTCCATTCCTCGCAGAGCTTACGGAACGACCGGCTCCCTTTGTACGCTTGATGCAAATCGAGTAATGCTGAAAACGCCGGCTGGTCCGTGGTTTCGCCATAAACTCTGCTGCCCATATGCGCATTGATCCAGCCCTTGGCGTCTCTCGGAGTCTCGGGTTCAACGACATCCGCGGAGTCAAAGTTGAAGCCGCGCTGACCATCAAGCGACTGCGCAGCAGCGATGAACCAGGCCTCGTACTCGCGGTTCGCCAAGACGACTGAGATTTGACGGTGCGGTGCGCAGGTTTGAGCGCGCCCCAGAATATCGGCACCGAGCTCGGCTGGGCAGTCGTCATCTGCGTCCAGGACCACCAAGATCCAACCGTCTTCTTCGCACTTCGCCGCGGCGAGCTGTACGTAGCGGCTGAACTCTTCGTCGCGGTTAAGAAAGCGGTCTCGGCGGACCCGAATGGGAGTGAGCAGCTGAACGAATGACCCCGGCGTCCGCCATTCGCCGAGGCGCCGCAGTAGAATCGGCAGCGCGACTACCTCGCCGTCGCCTTCCACGATGGACGCCACTTTCACGAACCTACGTCTCCGAAGAGATCGGCCTGCCGCTGATCCTGCGCAGCCAACTCATCACGATCCGGGGCCAGCTGGTTAAGGCGGAGCAATTCGCCCGCGGAAAAGAGCTGCTTACGCATCGTTTCTCGAGATGCCTCGTCGAGTGGCGCGATGCGCGTGTCGCCACCGTCAGAGACCGCCGCAAGAAATGCCTCAGGGCCAAGACTTTGATCGTCCAAGAGATCAGGACTGTGGCTGGTGACAAGCACCTGTGTTTGTCCTGACGCCAGCGATAGCGCTTCGCGCAACGCAGCGCTGGCAGCGGGATGCAATGCTGTCTCTGGCTCTTCGATCCCGACTAGCATCGGCGAGTAGTCGCGATTGCCCTGAAAGAGTGCCACGAGCACGCCTAATGCGCGCAGGGTGCCGTCTGACATGTTTTGCGCCATGAAGCGCCAAGGGTGCTTGGACCCAGCCATATCCTGGCGGAATTCCAATGTTTCCATTGGTCCGACCTGCTTGCGTTCCACGCCGTGCACCATCGGCACGACGGTCTGCAGATACTCC
>CAZRNL010000665.1:0-1501 GCA_964601395.1 uncultured Silicimonas sp.
CCCGTGCGCTCCAGGAACATCTCGTAGCTGATGCCGTCGTGAAGGTCTTCGCCGGGATGGATCTCGTAGCAGACATCGATGCCGCAGTCCTCGGCATGATCCAGGATTGGCTTCCAGCGGGCGGCCAGTTCGTCGAAAGCCGCTTCGACCAGTCCCGCCGGGCGCTGAGGCCAGGGATAGACATAGGGCCAGGCCAGTGCGCCCGAGAACGTGGCGTGGGCTGAAAGACCCATGTTGCGGGACGCGGTCAACGCCTTCCTGACCTGATCGACCGCCCATTCCTGGCGCGCCTTCGGATTGCCGCGCACCTCCGGTGCAGCAAAACCGTCGAAAGCCTCGTCATAGGCCGGATGAACGGCGACAAGCTGGCCCTGAAGATGCGTCGAGAGCTCTGTCACCTCGATACCGTTCGCCGCCGCCTCTCCTTTGAACTCATCGCAGTAATCCTTTGACTCAGCAGCCTTTTCCAGATCGAAAAGTCGTCCGTCCCAGCTTGGAACCTGCACGCCCCTGTAGCCGCAGTCCGCCGCCCATTTCGTAATTCCGTCCCACGAGTTGAACGGCGCCTCGTCTCCGGCGAACTGTGCCAGAAACAGCGCGGGGCCCTTGATGGTTTTCATGATCTTTTCTCCCTCTCTGTCCCGATCAGGACAGGTTTTCCCTGATGGCAATCTCGATGCGGATCTTTTCCTGGCTTTCGATGATCTCGACGTGGTCGCACTTGGCGCGAAGGACGCGCACGGCACTTCGGATCAGGTGGCCGACGTTCTGCGTAATGACAACGTCCAACGTGCCATCCTGAAGCGCCTCGCGGGTATGCGGCGTCAATTCGTGCGCGACAACGACGACCTGATCCGATAGCCCGCGCTCCTGCACGACCTGCGTGACGCCACGTGTCCCGGCGCCCGCGCAATAGATCCCCACCAACGGGCCCTGCAGCTCGATGCAGGCGTCAAGCACCGTCGCCACGCGGTCCCGGTCATCCCGGCCTTCCAGCGAAGGCAGGGTCACCAGACCCGGAAACAGTTCGTGCAGCACCTCGTCGAAACCGGCACGACGATCGACCATGTCGCGCGACTGTGTTGTATTGACGATCACGGCGATCTTTCCTGCGCGGTCGCCGAGGAACCGGCCCATCAAAACGCCGGCTGTGCGCCCCGCAGCCAGGTTGTCGATGCCGACGAAGTGGTCGCGCTCGGAATGCGGCTGGTCGGTCACGAGGGCCACGACAGTCAGTCCACGCGCCTTGAGGCGTGTGATCATGTCACGGATCAGCGGTGTTTCATGCCCCATGATGGCGACGCCGTCGGTGCTTGTCTTCAGGATATGGCGCTCGACATCGGCAAGCGCGGGCGGATCGCGGAACGTGGCGCGGATGACCTCCAGATCGCAGCGCCCGTCGATCAGTCCGGGCGCCGCCTCGGCCGCCGCGTCCTCCAACGATGCGAGAAACTGACTCGTGCCCTCGGGCAGAAGGAAGACAAACCGATACCTTCGCTGC